>JANLUJ010000347.1:0-3555 GCA_031363425.1 Pirellula sp. | reverse complement strand
GCAACTCTGAATTGCCAACGGGCCCCCAAGTCAGACCATCATCGCTCGATTCAGAAACACGAATACAACCGCGCGGGCCATTCTCTCGCATGTACGCGACTAGAGTTCCATTGTCGCGACGCAAGAGGGTCGGTTGAATGTTCCCAAAACCGATCAGCGGCTTGCTTGCATACCATGTCATTCCACCGTCGTCGCTGACCGCCATAATCGAAATCGCAAAGGTGTCGGAGTAAAGAGGCAGCAAAATACGACCGGTTGGCAAAATTATCGGCTTGCATCGCGGCGCCCATCCCATGCGTTGGTAGAGCGGATCTCGCAGCTTCGCGACTTGAGCATCGGGGCCGCCGATCGCACCCCGTGGAGGCTTGATCTTGCCATCTCCAAGCAACTTGATCGCCTCCGCTGCGAAGTCATCGGGCTTAAGCAAAATCAGCCCTTCGCGATCCCACTTGGGCGTTCCCGCAAGCTGGTAGTCCGTTGACACACGGTAGTTCATTAGGCAAGATTCCCAACTACTACCTACAATCGTCGGCCAGAAGAGCCACAGCTGGGCCTTTCTGTCGATCATCATGCAAGTGTTGCAATCAGGGAATCCACGTCTGTCTGCCATTACGAAGGAATCGCTCCAAGTACTTTCACCTTTGGACTTTCGAGCGCCGAGAACAGCGGCGTCAGCGTCTTCCGCGTCGCCATACCACGAGGCTAACAAGCCGCCGTTGGCCAGTTCGACAATGCCTGGGGCATGGGTCTGCTGTTCGACCGGCACGAAAATCTGCTCGGCTTCATAGCGAGGCTTCTCTTGAGCTGGCCACCCTGTGACTTCTTGACTATTCGCCTTTGATGAGCATGCCATGTTTGCCAGGAGCAAAATAATTAAATTCAACGGGGAATTCGAGTGCGATTTCATGTTATTGCGTTCGGTTAAAGATAGTAGAACAGTTGTCACAACTGTTTCCCCACCATAGTAGAAAGTTGTCTCAACTGTTCCCGTCCTGCGCCATTATAGCCAAGCGACGCAGCGAAGGTCCGGGCTCGACCCGGCCTTCGCAACCGGTTTGGAGTCCTATGACCGCAGCCGTCCAGGGCAGTTCGCCTTGTTAGCTTGGAAACAGAACAATCCAGCAGGACAAGCCTGCGGTATTTCCGAATCCCACCGCCGTTGCCAAATCGAAAATTAATGTGACGTAAGCGTTCCAAACGCATCGCTTCTCGCGACGAGTTATGCCAAGATAAGGCTACTCTCACTTTCGTTGTATCTTTCCGATGTGATCGACCATGACCAGTTCAATAGAACGCCGCCGTTTCAATGCTTTGTTGGCCAAGCTTAGCGTCGGTGCTTATGCGGCTACGCGATCCAGTTCTCTCTTCAGCGACGAGATAACGCAGGATCGATTGCTGCCTAATATTACCAGCGGTGTCGCCTCGGGGGATGTCACGCAATCCGCTGCCACCGTTTGGAGCCGAGCAGATCGAGCATCGCGAATGATTGTCGAACTTTCTAGCAACGAGGCCTTTAAGAACGTGCGGCGAATTGTCGGGCCAGATGCTTTTGAACATTCCGACTTTACCGCAAAATTGAGATTGCATGGCTTGAAGCCTGGCGAGCCACAGTTCTATCGCGTAAGTTTTCAAGACCTCAATGACATGTCCAAGTTCAGCGCTCCAGTTATCGGTCGGTTTGCGACGCCGTCGACCGAACCACGCGATATCAAATTCACTTGGTCTGGCGATACCGTGGGGCAAGGATATGGCATCGACCTCGCGCGTGGTGGCATGACCACCTTTGAAACGATGCGAAAACTTTCACCAGATTTCTTTGTCAACTCGGGCGACGTTATTTACGCAGACAATCCTCTCGCCAGTGAGATGCGTTTGGACGACGGAACCCTTTGGAAAAATGTCACCATTGAGGGGAAGTCCAAGGTGGCCGAATCCTTGGACGAATTCCGTTCGAATTACCGTTACAATATGATGGACGCAAACGTTCGACGATTGTATTCCGAAGTTCCAACTTTCGTGCAGTGGGATGACCATGAGACACTCAACAATTGGTATCCAACCGAACAACTCAAGGACGATCGCTACACCGTCAAGAGCGTGTCCCTGCTTGCGGCCCGAGCGAAGCAGGCATTCCTCGACTACTTGCCTATCCATGCGTCCAACGATGGCATGTCGCGAATCTATCGAACCATTCCCTACGGCCCGTTGCTGGAAGTGTTCTTCATCGATCTTCGATCCTATCGCGGAGTCAACTCGCCGAATCGACAGCCGGAGATGAACGATGAATCTGCTTATATGGGCAAGCAGCAACTGCAGTGGCTCAAGTCGAAACTAAAAACGAGTCAAGCGACATGGAAGGTCATCTGCAGCGATATGCCAATTGGTATAGTTGTTCGAGATGGAAAGGACGACTTCGAAAACGGAGCGAATGGTGACGGTCCACCCCTCGGTCGCGAGTTGGAGATAGCCGATTTGCTGCGGTTCATCAAAACGAGTCAGATCAAGAACACCGTTTGGTTGACCGCTGACGTGCACTATGCAGCCTCGCACTACTACGATCCGGAGAAAGCCGTTTTCAAGGACTTCGACCCGTTTTGGGAGTTTGTAAGCGGGCCGCTACACGCGGGAACCTTTGGCCCCGGTGAGTTCGACAACACCTTCGGCCCACAATTGAAATTCAAAGGTATCCCAAATGGCATGAAGGGCAATCGGCCACCCTCGGACGGTTTCCAGTTTTTCGGCATGGTCAAAATCGATGCACAGACTCGCGTCATGACCGTCAACCATTATAATGCTGCGGGTAAGAGCCTTTGGAACATCGACTTGCCACCTACATAGACGTCTGGGCAGCATGACCACGTAGGTCCGGCTGTCCTCAGCCGGACATGAATTGCATCGAATCGTTGCAAGTCAGCCTGAGGACAAGCTGACCTACGTGAGGGAAATAGGACGAGTCAGCCTGCGGACAGGCTGACCTACGTGAGTGAATGGAGATAGCAATTTTGAAGTCTGCAATGTCGATGGTGTTATTGGTTTTGCTCAACGCTCGAATAGACGCCGTTGAGAATCCTACGTCGGGCGATATCGTCTACGGTTCGGCTGGTGAGGTTTCCTTGCTACTCGATTTCTACGCGCCGACGCATCCTCGAATGGAAAAGCCACTGATCATTTGGGTGCATGGTGGGGCTTGGCGCTCGGGAAGAAAATCGGATGTTCCAATCGGAAAGCTTCGCGAGCAAGGCTTTGCCATCGCAAGCGTAGACTATCGACTATCACCGGTCGCAAAGTTCCCTGCGCAAATTCACGATATCAAAACTGCCATCCGATACTTGCGAGTAAACTCGGACCGTTTCGACGTCGATGCGAACCGATTCGTTCTTGCGGGCAGCTCGGCGGGAGGACATTTGGCGGTACTGGCTGGTGTTACAGATGGGGTCGCAGAATTGAGCGGCGGAACAGAGTCACCTAACTTGGTATCCTCAGGTGTGCAAGCTATTGTTTCTTTTTATGGTGCTGGCAACCTGCAAACAATCCTTTCGCAATCGACACCGTTTG
>JANLUJ010000297.1:0-1607 GCA_031363425.1 Pirellula sp. | reverse complement strand
CGTCGACGAAGCCCATTGCATCAGCGACTGGGGCCATGATTTTCGCCCAGACTATCAACGTCTCGGTCGTTTCCGAGAAGCGTTGGGCGGAGTGCAAACCGTTGCCTTGACCGCGACGGCGACGCCGAAAGTGCGTCAAGATATCGTTGATTCACTAAAGCTGCGAGTTGCCAAACACTTCATCACTGGCTTCGCACGGGACAACCTTTATCTGGGCTCGATGCTCTGTATGGGTGATCGCGACAAGGACAAACAGCTCTTGGATTTTATCAAAGATCAGCCTGGAGCCGGAATCATCTATGCCGCCACACGAAAACGTTGCGAAGCGCTCGTTGAACAAATTGGAAAGGAATTGAAAATCAGTGTTGGAGCATATCACGCTGGCTTAATGCCCGATCAACGCAAACTCATCCAAGAACAATTCATGGGTGGGCAGCTCAAGGTCATTATCGCTACGAATGCATTTGGCATGGGTATCGACAAGTCGGACCTCCGCTATGTAGTCCACTACAATACGCCAGGCACACTCGAGGCATATTATCAAGAAGCAGGGCGTGCAGGACGCGATAGTTTGCCATCGCAATGCGTTCTGCTCTATAGCCCTCAAGATCGCTACATCCAAGAGTTTTTTATCGAGAACGCCAATCCTCCTCGTGAGCTCTTGGAATCGGTTTATGATCTTCTCGTCAAAAGAACCGAAGACCCAATCGAATTGACGGCTGAGGAAATTCGAGAACTTACCAATGCCCCGGCTACCACGGAGGCTATCAACTCTTGCCTTCAGATTCTTGGACGCACCACTGTTATGGAGCGACTAGAGATGTCAGGTGGGTTGGCCATGTTTCGAATCGATACCAAGTTGCCAACCTTGCTCGACTTCTTACCCAAGTCTGCCAATGTTCAACGCAACGTTTTACGAAGTGTCGAAAAGGCGATCGGAGACCGACGCGAAGAGGCGGTCTACATTCATCCAAGGTGGTTGATGCAGCAACTGCAAATGGATCGAGACGCCTTGAATCGCACACTTCGAGAACTCTGCAAGCTGGATAATTTTGAATACGTACCTCCGTTTCGTGGACGAGCGATTCACTTCCGACGGCGCGACGTCCCTTTTAGCGAACTCAAGATCGATCACGAAACGCTTGCGGCTCGAAAGAAGGCCGACTACGAAAAGCTTGATCGCATGGTCGCGTATGCACAGAGTCGGTCTTGCCGGCAACGAACCATTCTGGAGTATTTTGGTGACGCTTCGGCATCGAACTGCGGTATCTGCGATCGGTGTCAAGGCAAGACGGGCTGGCCGAATATGCCGAGAGCAGTAGAGGGCAGCCCGAATAGCCCAACCAAGCCAAAGAAAACTAAATCAAAACCGTCAAAAACATCCCAGGCCGTCGAGGTTAAGAATGACTTGAACCCCGAGAACCCTCCTGCTGCATCGCTACCGAGTTTATTGCCATCTGCAACTCTGCCATCTGCAACTCTGCCATCTGCTATTCTGCCATCTGCTATTCTGCCATCTGCCATGAAGGCTGCAGTCGCAACGACGGCGAGCTCGAAGCCTTCGGAACACATCACGTTATCCGATCCGCAACAAACGATCCTCTTGC
>JANLUJ010000281.1:0-2236 GCA_031363425.1 Pirellula sp. | reverse complement strand
GAAAAAGCAGTTAGAATCTATCCACGGGCTGTCACTAAGTGGATTGAAGGGCTCGAAAACGAGCAGTTTCCATGGCTCATTCCAGCCAATTTGAAGTTTTCCGATGTTCATTCAAAAAACATTGACGACGTAATGCAGCTTCGTTCGTCCGCCAAGGAAACCATTGGCTACGGATACTCAGTGGGGTGGGAGAAACGCAATTCACGCAAATACGGTGAAAACGAATTCTTTCCGAAAGCAATCACCGTAGACTCCTTTATCGATCTACTCAAACTGACATGCAAGCAAAACGAGTTCAAGCGACTTGAGAGCCGAGTAAAGAAAATCCGAGAGCGGCTCCCTAAGCTCGAACCTTGGCTCAAGACAGGATGGAACAAAATCGTTGACCTAAATGGTGTCGAGGATTTAATCACGGTAGCCGAGTTGCTCATCCAGAATCCGAGACCAGGTTGTTTCGCTCGCGAACTGCCATTGGCTGTTCCCACCAAACTAATCCAACAGAATCGAGGGCTGCTGACCGAGTGGCTGGATACTTTGTTGCCTAACGAATCGATTGACTGCAGTTGCGATCCAAGCAACTTTGAACAACGCTACGGATTCCGTTCTTTTCGAAAGCACATTCTGACACGAGTCCTGGACTCTGATTTGCAGGACGAGTTAGGGCTGTTTACCGCAGAGCTTTCATTGCCTCCGCAAGCGATCGCGAAGCTACGTATCCACGACGCACACGTGGTAATTGTGGAGAACCAAGTGACGCTGTTAACGCTTCCTGCCATTGAGCGAGGCATCGCTTTCTTCGGAATGGGGAAGGGGGTCACGCAGCTATTCGATATCGCTTGGCTGCATGATTCGTCAATCACCTATTGGGGCGATCTAGATGTCCAGGGTTTTGAGATCCTGGCCTCGCTCCGCCGGCATTATTCGAAAACAAAAAGCATGCTAATGAACCTCAAGACCATTCGTGAATTCAAACATTTGGCTACATTCGGAACTGGCGACCAGCCCAGGACTCCTACCGAACTCGATGCAATCGAAACAGAAGCGTTTTTGTATTGCCGCGACAATAATCTACGCATCGAACAAGAACATATCCTCCAGAAGAATGTGGAAGAGGCGTTGCGGTCCTCAAGAGGATGAAATCGTTGACCTGTTTTTCACCTGCCATGTTTCAGCCTGATAAAATCGCTCTGCTCAGCGATCTAGCCATAATGCGGAGTCGGCGTCGCTCGGCATTCGCCAGTCGCCACGCGGCGATAGAGAAACCGTCCCAACCTTGGGACCATCTGGCACACAAGTCCTTTTGAACTGCGATGAAAAAAACCTTTTTAAGAAAGTCTCTAAAACCCTTTCGAGCTCTTGAGTAGAATACACGCGCTCAAATTGAGCTTGTTTTGCCAGCAACAAAATTTTGCTTGGCGTGGCGCCGCAACGTAGGAAATGGTACAAGAAGAAATCGTGCAATTCATAAGGTCCAATCGTGCCTTCGGTACTCTGGTGCATCGATTTGTTTTTTCCAAGCGGCAAAAGCTCCGGCGATATCGGGGTATCCGCAATTTCCAGCAATACGTTTCTGGCATCGCCGTCGAACCGATTCATGGCTACGTGCCGAACAAGGAATTTTACCAAAGTCTTTGGCACGGAACAGTTGACGTTGTACATCGACATGTGATCGGCATTGTACGTGCTCCATCCCAAGGCGGATTCGGATAGGTCGCCGGTTCCGATAACGAACCCTTTGTTCATCAACAGCATCGTGCGCATTCTGGCTTGGACATTCTCAAAGACTAAATCGTTGCGTTTGTCATCGGGCAAACTTTCCATTTCGTCCTGCAGGCTTCGCCAGGTCTTACCCTCGAGTGAAATGCCGAACGGTCGATGTTGAAGGTCCAAAAAAGTACGAAAACAACTTTCGCGTATATCGACGGTCTCGATGGCTAGTCCCAAATAGCTCATCAGTTTCGTCGCATTATTTTTAGTCTGGTCGGTGGTACCGAAGCCGGGCATTGTCAGGCCGAGCAACCGGGACGGATCCCACTGCATGGCTTCGAACATTTTGGCGGCGACAATGAGAGCGAGTGTGCTATCCAGTCCGCCTGAAACGCCGATGACCAGTCGCAATTCTTCTGGAAGTCTCGAAACTCGCTTTGCCAACGCCGCGCACTGGATTTCAAAAATGTCCGCGCATCGTTCGGCCAGTTCCGAGGTCGCTTGCGGAACGAATGGATTGGCGTCGACG
>JANLUJ010000272.1:0-2249 GCA_031363425.1 Pirellula sp. | reverse complement strand
CCGTAATGACACTTCAAACCGGCAAATTTCCTTTCATCGCGATTACATTAGCCGTCTCCTTTGCTTTGTACGCCGCTGTCAAGAAAAAAACGACTATGCCGGCCGTTGCAGGACTTGGAATGGAAACGGCGATTTTGACACCATTGACCCTTGTGGCGTTGGCCTATTTCTCATTCGCCACTCACGATACCGAGCCACGAACTGGCAGGACTTGGATGCTCCTGATGTTGGGTGGCCCAATAACGACGCTCCCACTTGTGCTTTTTGCTGCTGCAGCCAAGAGCGTACCCTTGGCTGCCATGGGCATGCTTCAGTACATTGCCCCGTCGCTTCAGTTCTTGTTTGGCGTATTTCTTTTCGGAGAAGAAGTATCCCTTGGAAGGGCTTATGGCTTTGCATTGGTTTGGTTGGCTCTGTTAATCTTTACAGGCTTTGTGATTGCATCCTCTCGATCCACGGACGCCAAAAAAATCGATCGGTGAACTATTTTCAACTTTTGAACTGAAACAACGAGCATGAGCACAGGATCACTTCTATCACGCGTCTTTCGCAAGAAAAGCGTCCAGGAACTGCATCAAGAATCGTCCGATCGAGAGGCCGCAGGAACCTCGCTCGTCAAAAGCCTCAATCTACTGGACCTGACTTGTTTTGGAATCGCCGCAGTCGTGGGTGCTGGCATCTTTACCACGTTGGGAAAGGCTGCGGCGGATGGGGGCCCTGCGGTCAGCATTTTGTTTGTCCTAACTGCTGTAACGTGCCTGTTCTCGGCATTGTGCTATTCTGAGTTCGCGTCTCGAATTCCGGTCAGTGGCAGCGCCTACACGTACTCGTATGCGGTTTTCGGTGAGCTGATCGCTTGGTTGATCGGTTGGAATCTTTTGATGGAGTACGCCATCGGGAACAGTACGATTGCTTTTTCTTGGTCCGACTATTTTTCCAATATTCTCAATGGAATTGGTATGCCTCTGCCAGGCTGGCTCCAGACGGACTATTACTCGTGCTCTGAGGCCGCAGTCAACGCATCTGTTATCAAAGACAACCCGATATCGGATGTTGGACTTGTGGCAATTTGGGACAGCGCTCCTCGCATAGCCGGTTTGAGGATGATCCTAGACCTGCCCGCCTTGGCGATTAATTTGATCATCACTTGTTTGGTGTACATCGGTATTCAAGAGTCCAAACTGGCTAGCAACGCGATGGTCTTTTTGAAGCTGACTGTAGTGCTCGGAGTGATCGTCATCGGATCATTTTATGTCACGCCCTCGAATTGGGTCCCTTTCGCGCCGAACGGGGCGACAGGCGTCTTGCAAGGAATTGCGGCCGTGTTCTTTACGTACATCGGATTTGATGCGATCTCAACCACGGCCGAGGAATGCAAGGATCCAAGACGAGATCTTCCATTGGCCACTTTACTGACGCTGGGTATCTGTACCGTGCTGTACGTCATTCTTGCATTTGTCCTAACGGGCATGGTGAGTTACAAGGAGCTCAATGTTGACGACCCACTCGCAATCGTTTTTACTAAGCACCATTTGGATTGGCTTTCCGGCGTCATTTCCCTTAGTGCGGTGATTGCAGTCGCCAGTGTGTTTCTGGTTTTCCAGCTTGGCCAACCACGCATCTTCATGAGCATGGCCCGCGATGGTCTGCTCCCGAAACGATTTGCGAGAATTCATCCAAGGTTCAAAACGCCATCCTTCTCCACAATCGTAACGGGGATCGCGGTTGCTATTCCGACACTCTTCTTGAATTCGCAGATCGTGCTGGATCTATGCTCGATTGGAACTCTGTTTGCATTCGTGCTGGTTTGCGGCGGGATTTTGCAACTGAACGCGATAGATCGAGCCGAAACAGACCGAAGCGGTAACCGAGTAGTCCGATCTGGTTTCCGCGTTCCGTATATCAATGGTCGATACGTCGTTCCGGCGTTGTTGGTGTTGTATTCCACGTGGATGCAATCGATGCCACTGAATCACGACCTGACACGCGATTGGTCATGGGAAAAATTTCCGTACTTCGTCTTCTTTGGCGTGTTCTATGTACTGGCAGTTTTGACGTGGGTCCGCGGCTGGTCTCTCATTCCCGTTTTGGGCGTGATTACGAATCTATACTTGATCGCTGGAATTGGTCATCTCAATTGGTTGCGTTTTGGTGTTTGGTGTTTAGTCGGGCTGGCCATCTATTTTGTCTATGGATACCGAAACAGCCGCTTGGCTTAAATTAGCTGTAACAAGATAACTACTCCTGCG
>JANLUJ010000267.1:0-1640 GCA_031363425.1 Pirellula sp. | reverse complement strand
TTTGAGCCTGAGGCGTTAGCCGATTTCTTGGGAATTGATCGGCTAGCGCCTCAGGCTCAACTGGTAGGTTTCAGCCTGCCGCTCGCCTTAACTAGGAATTAGAAAAATCCAGCCGGACAAACAGGGAGTAAGCCCAAGAGCTATCAACTAAATCATTGATGCAAAAGTGAGAAAGTCTCCGAGCTCGTTGAAGCGAACGACTCGGGGCTAAACGATCATCCTACGCTTCAGTTCTGCATCCAGCGTATCCAAAAACTGATCGGTCGTTTCCCACTTCTGTTCCTTGCCGATGAGAATCGCAAGATCCTTGGTCATGTGCCCCGCTTCGACGGACTCGATACAAACTCTCTCCACCGTATTGGCAAAGGCGACCACTTCCGGAGTGCCATCGACATCGCCTCGACGAATCAGTCCACGGGTCCAGGCGAAAATCGACGCGATAGGATTCGTCGAAGTGGGCTTGCCAGCTTGATGGTCGCGATAGTGCCTTGTGACCGTACCGTGCGCCGCTTCGGCTTCGAAGGATGTTCCGTCTGGCGACATAAGCACCGACGTCATTAGTCCTAGTGAACCGTAGCCCTGTGCAACAGTATCCGATTGCACGTCACCATCGTAATTCTTGCAAGCCCACAGATAACCACCACTCCATTTCAGATTGGCCGCTACCATATCGTCAATCAAGCGGTGTTCGTACGTCAGACCAGCTGCTTTGTATTTGTCTGCATAGCTTGTGTCGAAGATTTCTTGAAACAGGTTTTTGAACCGGCCATCGTATGTTTTGAGGATGGTGTTCTTGGTCGACAAATAGACAGGATACTTTCTTGCGAGCCCATAAATGAATACCGAATGCGCAAAACCGGTAATGGATTCATCGGTGTTGTACATGGCCATGGCGACGCCAGATCCTTCTGACTTGAAGACCTCTTTCTCGATCACAGGTCCACCATCCGTAGGAACGAATATTAGTTTAACGGTACCTTTGCCTGGGAATCGAAACTCGCTAGCGCGGTACTGGTCACCGAAAGCATGACGAGCTACAACCACTGGTTTGTCCCAATGGCCGACAAGTCTAGGCACGTTTTTGCAGATGATCGGTTCGCGAAAGATCGTGCCATTCAATATATTTCGAATCGTGCCGTTAGGACTTCTCAACATTTCAGGCGAACCGAACTCTTTGACTCGTGACTCGTCGTGAGTAATGGTAGCGCACTTCACCGCTACCCCATATCTCTTGGTTGCGTTGGCCGAATCGACCGTGATCTGATCTTTGGTTGCATCCCGACTCTGGATGCTAAGGTCAAAATACTTGAGATCGATGTCAAGGTAAGGGTGAATCAGTTTTTCCTTGATTTTCGACCAGATAATTCGTGTCATCTCGTCGCCGTCCATCTCGACTACGGGATTCTTCACTTTGATTTTTGCCATCAAGAATTGCCTTCAAATGCTGTGTTTTCGGAAATCAGAATTCAACCCGCTGGCCGCCTGGCTGCCAAATTCCCTTTCGGTTTTCTCCAAGATCTGGGAGCGGGAAGAATTATGCCCTAATCGCGGGCAATCCGCCAGAGATAGTTGAAAACGAGGCACGTGACTGGTACACCACTGCGCGTGGGAGGTCTTCTACCTGCTATCGAATATCCGAT
>JANLUJ010000264.1:0-3651 GCA_031363425.1 Pirellula sp. | reverse complement strand
ACTCGTTCCCAGGCTCCTGCCTGGGAACGGACTGTCTTCGAGGCTCTGCCTCCCGCACCTTGGATTTAACGATGCGACGGCAGGCAGAGCCTGCAATTCCCTCGGTTCCCGGGCAGAGCCTGGGAACCAGATAGTGGCGTTCGCCGAGGCCCAGCCGCAGAACCATCCAGCAGGGCGAGCCTGCGGTATTGAACGGTAACGAATAGTCGGATTGTGCGGGTCGAGTCGAATCTGCGTTTTTCTAACAGAGTCCTTTCAAGAACTCCCCCACCTATTTGACCGACAAGCCGGAAGTGCAACCTAGAGTTTCGAAGCTTCTTCTCTGTTGCAACGTATCTCAAGCACTGAACATGTCTACCTGTCTCCATTCGGATAACTCCTTAGGATTTTTGTCGAGTCCCGTGGAGGATTTCACAAAGAATTGCGTGGTGCTAAACGACGGCCATCGGGTCGATCTGTCACGCCTTTCCGTTGATGAACTGAGACGGCTTCAATGTTCCGAGGAACCGGCGTTTGCTAAAAAAATCGGATTGACATCGAAGGGCAGCCAAGAACGTACGTCCATTATCCGTGAAGCATATGAAACGATCTGCACAACGTTGGATGAATTGTCGCGGCGCAAGGTGGCCGGACAGACCCTCTCCATGGGAATGGATCGGCGATACACCCAGTTTGTACTCGAACAACTCGCAACACAAAGTCGCTTAGGCATTGACGGCGGTGTTTTTGAACTCGGATTTGGCTCGGGAATTTTTCTTCAAGCAGCTTCGGAGGCTGGACATCGCATTGGCGGACTAGAAGTCGCAAGTCAGTTATTTGAGGACGCAAGAACAAGGTTGCCCGCCAGCGATCATGGCAATCTATGGCTAGGTGATTTTTGTTCCATCGATTTTGACGATCAATACGAAAGCTATAGTTTGGCGTACTGGAACGATGTATTCGAGCATATTCCAGTAGATGAAATATCCGACTATTTGACGAAGCTATATCGATTGCTCAAGCCTGGCGGAAAACTGATCACCATTACCCCGAATTGGCACATGCGCCCGAGCGATGTAACCAGTACCTTTATGCCATCCCGAACCGAAGCGGTGGGATTTCATTTGAAGGAATATACGCTTCGCGAAGTTCGACAGTTGCTGTTGGATGCGGGCTTTGAAACGGTTAAGACTCCGCAATATATCAGCGCAAAACGCTATTTTTTTTCGAACACGTTTGATGTTACTGGTCTTAAAGCATCGTTGGAACCCATGCTGGAGTTGTTGCCGTTCAAGCTTGCAGTGCAAATGTGTCGCCGTTTCGGATTGAGCTGCACTGTTGCGACGAAAGGCCATCAGGGTTGATTCCGTTGAGCGTTGTTGTAGCTCCCAAAGCTCAATGAAACGTCCATGGAACTTCAACGCCATTCGCTTCGATCGCCATGACAACCCATACCTTTCAAACAGCTCAACGAACGAAAAAGCTTGGGGCGATTGGCGACCATTTTGCCTACGGCCTATTGATCATGTTGGTGATCAATTTCGGTCAACGAATTGTCGGAATCGTTCGGAACATTGGCTTCTGCCAATTTTTGTCCGATGCAGAGTTGGGGCAATGGGCTCTTGCAAATAGCTTCTTCATGATAGCCGCTCCGTTGGCGGTCCTCGGGCTTCCAGGTGCATTTGGAAAGTTTGTCGAACATTTTCGTCAACGATTGTGCTTATCAGCTTATTTGAATCGCGTTGCCGCCGTATGCGTCTTAAGTACAGGGTCGATAGCGTTCGCGATGCTGATCGCGAAAGATTCGTTCGCGTGGTTGGTTTACGGTTCACCGGCGACGCTTCAAATCGTTGTCTGGACGGTCGTCGCGCTCGTGGCCCAGGTGGGTTACAATTTTGTGTATGACGTAGCGTTGTCGCTGCGTCAAGTCCGTGTGCTTTCATCGATGCAATTTGCCAATGGAATGTGCTTTGCAATCATTGGAATGGCATGCCTGAGTCTTTCGCATTCTTGGATTGTGCTTTTGCCAAGCTATGCAGCATCGTGTGTAGTAGGGGCGCTCTTTGGAGGCTGGAGCGTATGGCGGACTTGCGGGCAAGAGTTTGGCGACCAAGGAGCATTACCCCATTCCGAAATGTGGCCTCGTATTTTGCCTTTTGCCGTATCGCTTTGGCTAAGCAATCTTTTGGCGAACTCGTTCGAGCTGAGCGATCGTTATATGCTGCTTCATTTTTCGTCTGGCGGGGAGTCGGTTGGACAAGCATTGGTAGGCCAATACTACTGTGGACGCATCATCCCCAATTTGTTGGTCAGCATCGCGTTGACGCTTAGCGGAATCTTGTTGCCCTATCTTAGCGCAGATTGGGAATCTGGTCGCCGACAAGAAATCCAACGCCGCATGGGCTTCGTATTGTCCCTGTTAAGCCTTGCGTTCACTGCAGTTTCTGTGGCCGCCCTAGTGCTCTCGCCACTTCTATTCGACTGGGTGTTTGCGGGCAAGTATCAGGCTGCGCAATCGATTCTTGGTCTTTCGTTGCTCCAGTGTACATGGGGAAGTGTATCGATGGTTGCCGGAGCCTATCTGCTTTGCGCCGAACGCGCTAAAGCAGCCAGCGTTAATTTACTGATTGGTTTGCTTATTAACATCGGTTTGAATCTTCCCTTGATCCAGTACTATGGACTAGCTGGGTCCGTGACAGCTACATTGATAGCGAATCTGGCGGTGATGTTGCTAACTGTGATTAGCATGAGTCGAGCAGGCTGTCGCATCGACTCGCGAACCTTTGCGCTTCTATTTCTACCAACCGTTCTCCTGCTAGGCATCCATGTCGCCGCTTCTTGCATTGCGATCTTGGTCGTGATTGCAGGTCGAACGGATTGGCTCCTAAACCGCGAGGAGAAGCTGAACGTAGACGTTGCGCTATTGCCAAAACTAAGCAGAATGGGGCTTTCGATCCAATCGCTGTGGCCGACTAGTTCATCCAAACGGTAAAAAACGCATTTTTGATCCAATCCGCGAAGCCCAACACAAACAAGGGCATAAACCATGTTTGCGATTGAATGTTGCCTTCCGACGAAGCTACTATAGTGGATTCAAGCAAATATTCGGTACCCCAGGTTAGGGTCTTCACGTCTCCCAAAAAACTACCTCATCCATGAATTCGTCCGCGGTGAAGATTTGTTGTATTGGTGCCGGCTACGTCGGAGGACCGACGATGGCCATGATCGCCAAACAATGCCCAGACATCGAGGTCCATGTCGTCGATCTCAATCAGACACGCATCGACCAATGGAATTCGGACGAGTTACCCATTTACGAACCCGGGCTCGATGAAATCGTTCGCGAAGCCCGTGGTAGAAACCTGAAATTCTCGACGCAGGTCGATGCAGCAATTAGCGACTCCAATATCATATTCATAGCGGTGAACACACCGACCAAATCTTTTGGTATCGGAGCAGGACGGGCTGCCAACCTCGAGTTTATTGAGAAATGTGCGCGCCAGATCGCCAAGTGTTCCAAAGGTCACAAACTCGTCGTCGAGAAATCAACACTCCCCGTACGGACGGCGGAAGCGGTAAAACGCATTCTGAGCAGTTCTGCCAACGGAGCGACATTTGACGTGTTGAGCAACCCCGAGTTTCTCGCGGAAGGCACCGCCGTTCAAGACTTGC
>JANLUJ010000217.1:0-2821 GCA_031363425.1 Pirellula sp. | reverse complement strand
TCGAGGCTTGAGGGCCTCGAAGCCTCTAGCATCTAGATAGATCCGTGTTAACTTACAGTGAACTTGATACCGAAATTACTCCAGCTCAATACCAACCATGAAATCAATATTGAACCCATGGCTAATCGTCGCCGCAATTGGCCCCGCATTCCTATTGTTTCCTTTGCTTCTTCAAGCTCAAGAGTCCTCGGTTAAGCCACCTTCTGGGTTTAGCAAGACTAAACCAGAGAAAGGGCCGTACGTGACAATTGACGGTGGAAAAGTAGGCTACATGGTTCCCTATTCCGAGTCCTTTGAACGAACCAACCTTGCGTTTGAAATGATTCCCATTCCGGGCGGAGAGTTTTCCATGGGTTCGCCACTTTCTGAACAAGGTAGAAGCGAAGACGAGGGACCTCAGTTTACCGTGAAATTAGAGCCGTTTTGGATGGCGAAAACGGAACTCACATGGGGCGAATACAACACGTTCATGCGATCCTATGATGTATTCAAGAAACTATCTTCAACTGGGATTCGCAAAGTTACCGACGACAACCGCATCGATGCAATTACCGTTCCTACACCACTTTACGATCCAGGCAAAACCTACGAATACGGTGACGATAAAAGCCAGCCTGCTGTAACGATGACGCAATATTCCGCAAAACAATACACAAAATGGTTGAGTGGATTGACAGGTGTTCAATACCGATTGCCCACGGAAGCAGAATGGGAATACGCGGCTCGCGCTGGCTCGAAAACCGCCTTCAGCTTTGGCGACAACGTAGACGAACTTGAGAAGTATGCCGTATTCGGTTCCAAGGACGGAGCGGCCAAGGTTGGTAGCAAAGCGCCCAATGCATTCGGACTTCATGATATGCATGGAAATGTTTGGGAGTGGACGATCGATCAATTTTCGCCAAAGGGTTTTGAAGGCAGGGGCGGCAAGTCGTTTTCTGGCTTAGACGCAACGAACTGGCCTACTCATGCGGATTCAAGATGTGTGCGCGGGGGTGGTTGGCAAGACCTCGCAGAACGACTTCGCTCTGCTTCGAGAATGGGTTCGGTGGATGAAGATTGGAAAGAGGAAGATCCGAATGTTCCACTTAGTCCATGGTGGTACACGTCCGATCCAGCTCGGATGGTTGGCATGCGACTAGTTCGTTCAGCGTCGCCATTGAGCGACGAGTTGATAAGGAAATTTTGGGAGATCGATGTGGATGCAATTCAGGAGGACGTCGACGCTAGATTACGAGAAGGTCGCGGTGCCCTGGGCATCTCAATTCCAGAGTTGATCAAGGAATACCAGCGTAGAAAATAGAGCCATTGCCATGCATCCCCAACTTCGCGCATGGGCTCAGTTGGTTCGAGTCCCAAATACACTGACGGCCTGCGCGGACGTTCTGGCTGGCTTTACGCTCGCCGCTGGCACTTGGTGGCAGATATCCGAGTTTGCACCTGCACTGGTGTTTGTATCCTTGGCTTCAATCTGCTTGTATTGGGCAGGCATGATATTGAACGATGTAAACGACGTGATCGCGGACAAAGCTCAAGGCCGAAATGGCCCTCTGGTTCGTGGGAACATTGCAGTCGGGACAGCACGTAAAGCGGGTTGGGCTTTGCTTTTGATCGGAGTTGCGTTAGCAGGCTGCTCGGCTTACCTGCTGCCATTGTCGAGCGGACCAACTCCCTACTGGATCGTAATAGCAGTGGCGAGTATGTTGGCGGCAGCGATTGTCGCTTACGATAGCCCACTCAAAGCCACATGGATTGGACCACCGTTGATGGGCATTTGCAGGGGCCTCAATTTATTAGTGGGCATTTCGCTTGGAGCGTGCGTTGAGTGGCAAGTTGAATTGGATTGGCCAAGTATTGTCCTTGCAACGATTGGTCATTTTGGATTTGTGACCGGGATAACACTAGCGGCTAGACGCGAAGGGTTCTTGCAACAATCGTCGCGAAGGCTGGTTTGGAGCTGGTCGGTTAGCTTAGTGGGTGTGGCCTCGATAGCCCTTTGCTCATGGTGGACGAAGGACAAGTTTCTGAGGCTGGAACCGCATACTTGGTTTCCGATTTTGGTTGCGTTACTCGCATTACCTTGGCTTCGCCGTGCCTTGGTTTCTATTCAATCACCAGGCATAGGGACGCTAGTACCAGCTATCAAGCAAGCGATCCTCAGCATCATCTTTCTAGATGCCGCGATCGCGTTGCAGTATGGAGGGAACTTGCCTGGGCTGGTTGTTTGCGGGCTTGCCATACCCACGCTCGCTTTGAGCCGGGTTTTTCGTGTGACATAGCTGCATGTGCTATCTCAATGGAAATGGGACTCTGTCAGTTGGAGGCGTAGTGGGTATGTAAAGCGAGGTCTCGTCATCTATTTTGTCCACACTATCTGGGACTTTGAAAACAAAATCCTTGTCTACAATCGTTACTGCCGTCGTAAGTTCAGTATGTTCCAAAACGGAGAGCCAATCGATTGTGTCCGGCTGGCCATCTACCCGTTTGGTTCGAGAATAGTATTCAACCATATACGGAAAATAAGCTGCCGACGCTGATCGCCCAAGCGTCAGCTGAACGTCGGTCGGCAAATTGGAACCCGGTTGAGGCGGGCTTAACGTTTGCATATCCAACAGAGCATTACCAGCCAGCTTGGGTGTATCCGTACGAAGCCTTCCGACCAATTGCCAAACATCGACTCCATGGATTTGGCGAGTCACCGCCTTGTACCAAAAATAGCGGTGATAAAGGTTGCGAAGCAACTCCGCATGGCCTCCAACCGCAAGGTAAAAGTTCACTTCGGGTCGTTCATTTGCATGATGGATTGCATTTCCAATCGACTGCC
>JANLUJ010000198.1:0-3024 GCA_031363425.1 Pirellula sp. | reverse complement strand
GCGGTGCCGAGGAACAAAAGCTATATTTCACGCCGAGTGGCAAATACACACAAGCTGATATCGATGCCAACGGCAAGCAGCCGGCGAGCGCCAAGTTTCGCGGTTTTATGTCGAAACATGACATGTCTCCTAGTCCGGGTGATGTCATCTGCCCTGTCACTTTTACGAAAGCCAATCCGAAAATTGCATGGCAGGTTGACGGAAAGAAATATCTATTCTGCTGCCCACCTTGCGTTGACGAGTTTGTTCGCATGGCGAAAGAAGAACCCGAAACCCTGAAGTTACCTGAGGAGTATGTACAAGGCGAAAAGGGAGCGGGAGGCGACGTTAAAAGAAGTGAGAAAACAGAAGTGAATGCTTCCAACCCAACTTCACCAACCGCTAGTCTCGATCCGGAGATCGCCGAAGCTCTTGCAGGCTTGAATTCTGTAGATCGACCATTGGCTGACTCGCAAAAGTATTGCGCCGTTGCAACGGATAGCTTGCTCGGATCCATGGGGACGCCGGTGAAGGTCCAGGTAAAGGGAGAGACGGTTTTCCTGTGCTGTGACGGCTGCAAGACTAGAGCACTTCGCAATGCGGAGACAACCCTGGCAACGGTTGCCAAACTTCGGGCTGATAATGGCCCAAAACGCTGAAAACGTAGATCCGCATCTCCGAGGCGGATAGTTTTTTCAAGGCAGATAGTTTTCTTCCCCGGAGCAGACAACTTCGTCTCGGAGAGACGAAGCTACGTGAACACCAATACCGCCCTAAACCTATGATGACAACGGCCATTCCATTGCGTTCCCTATTCCTTTTCTGCGTCATCCTCACTGTCGTGCCAGCCCATGCCCACGAAGGTCATCGCCCATTGCCAACTCGCGGAATGGAAGTTAACCTCGAAACCGGTAGCATGATCCTAACCAAGGCAGCTCGAGAAACGCTTGACGTACAAACCGTTGAGGCTGAAGCGAAGCAGCTTTCGCAATCGTTGGATGCCTATGGTTCGATCGTGGTACCATGGGATCGTCATGCCGTGCTTTCGTCGCCATTGACTGGCCGAATCGTCGCCTTGAAAGTGAGCCCTGGCGATATGGTGAAGTCCGGACAAGTGATGGCTGAAATGGAAAGCCCAGAACTTGAACAGCTCGTGCTTGAGTTGCGAGCCACCAAGGTAGAAGCGCTGTTGTCGTCAAAGATAGTTGAGAACATTGGACAAGTCAGCCGAAGTGGTGCTATCCCTGGAGTTCGATTGATCGAGGCCAAGCTGAAGCTGGATCAAGACGCGGTGGCGGTCGAGTTAGCAACAGTGAAGTGGCAATCCTTGCAGCTTCCCAGTGAGATGCTGGACACGATCCTTCAGTCGCCTCAACGAAACCATAAGCAGCTCTTGCAGCTTCGTTCACCGATCGACGGAATCGTAACACATGCAGATTTATCGATCGGAAAAGTTGTCGACCCAAAGGAACACCTCTTTGAGATCCTCGATCTCAGAAGTGTATGGCTCAAGGTCCAAGTTTTAGAGAAGGATCTAACGCGCGTTGCGCTAGGTCAGCGTATCGAATTCCGAAGGACGAACCATGCGTATCCACTACTTCACGGAACTGTCGATGTGGTCGATTCCTATTTGGATCCTGAAACTCACTTGGGCACGGTTTGGTCAACGATCACTAACCATGTCGATGGGCAATCCATGCTGCTGCCTGGTATGACGGGACAAGTGAAAATTAATTCCATTCAGGAGAGCAATCGTCTCGTGATCCCGATCCAGTCTGTGATTCGCGATGGCGCTGAACGATTCGTGCTCGTCGAACAGGAGCAAACAGCTGTTGCGTCGACCTACAAACGCCAGCCACTTGTACTTGGGAAGCGGTCGGGTGAGTTGATAGAGGTTTTAGGTGGAAGCCTGTATCCGGGTGATCGCGTGGTGACACGGGGAGGTCATGAGCTCGGAAGTTTTTTTGCGAAAGGTGTCCTCAGAGTAAGTCCCGAATCGGCTCGCGACATTGGCTTAAGGGCCGCAACCGTCTCAACCGATTCCATCAACGAGACGATTGCGATCGATGGTGTGGTCGATGTCCCACCAACCAATCGCAGCATTGCTTCAGCGCAGCTAAGCGGTTCAATCCATCGGATATTAGTCGATCGTGGACAAAGGGTGCATAGTGGCCAGGTCCTTGCCGAGATCGCAAGCCAAGCGTTTCAAAGTCTACAAATCGATTTTTTGCAGGCTAGCCTCAACTTCGACATGAAACAATCGATGGTTGAAAACCTTCGCTCAGCAAGAGAGGCAATCGCCCAACGGCAACTATGGGAAAACGAAAGCCAACTGAATCAATTTGCAAGTCGTCGCGACGTGATCGCCCAGCAGTTGAAAACAGCAGGCATCACGGACCAACAGATCGAACATTTGTTGAGTAGCAAACAGCTCTTGTTAACCTTGCCTGTTCGAGCTCCGATCGATGGAGTGATCGTGGGCTTCGATAAGTTTTTGGGGCATGTCGTTCGACCCGATGAACCGCTCTTTGAAATCCATGACCTCAGTCGCGCATGGGTTCAAGGCTTTATTTCAGAGCGGGATTTCCCCCAAGTCCAATTGGGACAACGGGTCCGCATCCGGTTTGTAACTTCACCCGACGAAGTAGTGTTGGGAACCATATCACGAAGTGGACAATCGATTGCGGCGGGTGACCGAACGCTTTCGGTGTGGATCGAACTTCGAGGCAATCCGTCGTTTCCATTGCAACACAACATGCTTGCCCGCATCCACATCGAAACCGGAGAGATCTCAACTGCGCTGGCTGTGCCGCTGAAAGCGATCGTGCATGAAGGAATGCGGTCGTTTGTGTTTGTTGAGGGCAAGGGTCAAACGTTTGAACGAAGACTTGTCGTCACGGGGCGTGCAAACGATTTGCAGGTTGGTATCGTCAATGGACTGTCAACAGGTGAGTCGATTGCCGTGAGTGGCGCAACCGCTCTGCAGTCAGGATATGCTGCTTTGAAATAAATTCTATTGGGTAGCCTTGGAAGCAGAACAATCCA
>JANLUJ010000189.1:0-5869 GCA_031363425.1 Pirellula sp. | reverse complement strand
CAAACTCTATACGATCGCGTATGACCGGACTAACGGTCGAGAAATTTGGCGGACGGAAGCACGGGCAAAACAGATCGAAGCATTCCATAAGACGGAAGGTAGTCCGGCTGCTTCCACACCTGCTACCGACGGCAAACAGATCGTCTCCTATTTCGGGTCGTGTGGTTTGTTCTGTTACGACCTCACGGGCAAGGAACTCTGGAAGGTCGAAATGCCACCAGCTGAACTGATTGGCGAATTTGGCAGTGGAGGTTCACCAATCATTGCCGAAGACATGGTCGTCCTTGTAAGGGATCAAAAGAAGGACTCCAGAATCTACGCTTTCGATCTCGCAACCGGTGCGATTCGATGGGAACACAACCGTAAGTCACCGCTTTCGTACTGCACGCCAATCGTTTGGAAAACTTCCGAAGGCCAGCTAATCGTGGCTGCCGGGCACGCCCGCATTATCGGATACGATTTGAAGACAGGAATCGAGAAATGGTCCGCTGGCAATGTTCCGGCAGGCTGCTGTTCATCACCTGTTATTGCGGGGAACATTCTGTTTTTCGCAGGTGGATCGGCGGGCGAATCCGACATCGAGCCTCAAATGCCAGGCTTCGATTCAATGCTTGTGGATCTTGACAAGGACAAAGATGGATCGCTGTCTCGGGACGAGGCGGAGAAAGCATTCGAAGGATTCTTCGACAATCAGGATGCTAAGAGGGACGGACGAATTACGCGCGACGAATGGGAAGCGATAAGCAAGTTGTACTCGGAAGGGAAGAATAGCGCCTTTGCTCTTCGTCTCGGTGGCAGTGGCGACGTAACGGAGTCACACATGTTATGGAAGCGAACCAAAGGGCTCCCCTACGTGCCGTCCGCCATTGCGTACCGCGGGAAATACATAATGGTGAAGGACGGGGGGATTGTTACCGTTTGCGATGCGTCGACGGGGGAACGCACGTTTTACGATCGAGCCGCCCAATCCGGAACGTATTACGCTTCGCCGGTTGCGGCAAACGGGCACATCTATCTGACCTCCTTGGAAGGCGCTTTGACCGTGCTGAAAGTCAATGGAGGAGATCTAGCCGTTGTCACGGTTGCAATACTCGGAGAAAGAACTGCGGCGACTCCAGCTATCGCGGACGATACGTTGTTTATTCGCACCGAACAGCAACTTTATGTATTCGCCGAACGCAAGTAAAACGCCGACAGCTCCACATCCTACAAAGGAAGAAATCGAAATGCTCTTAGAAGTTGCACCCCAGTACGGTATCGAAATTCGAGTGCCGAAACACTGATCGTTTCTGGTTTGTGATCGGGTCCTGGCCAACCGTGGACAGTGAATCGGTCAGAGCCAGCAGGATCGGTCGGAACCATTTCCACAGAGGGGTGCTGTCGTTGAGAGGCTAGACTTTGCGAGATCGCGACAAACTGGTTAACAGAAGTTGGCCAGCACATACCTGTGGACATTGCAGCTGGTGGGAAGGGACGACCAACGGCGTAAGAGTCTTGGCAAACTGTGGAATGAGAATCAATAAGCACCTGCAAGATCGGTTAGCTGCATTTTCACAGTGGGGTGCTATCGGTTTTTCGGCTCCCAGTGGCTGGTTAATAGAAATCGGCCAGCACATCCTCCGTGAACAAGTCCGCGCCTCAGGCAAGTTGGAAACGAGGCTGTTACAATGTCGTTGGTCAAGAATCGCAGTGTGAGCCACTACTATGTCCGACGTTACTCGTATCTTGTCGCAAATTGAGTCGGGGGACCCGTCGGCGGCTGAGCAGTTGTTGCCGTTGGTGTATGAGGAGCTGCGAAAGTTGGCGGCAGCGAGAATGGCGCAAGAGCGTCCGGACCATTCGCTTGACGCCACAGGGCTGGTACATGAAGCGTACTTGCGGCTACTTGGCGATCAGCAGTTCGACAGTCGAGGGCACTTCTTTGCGGCTGCTGCGGAAGCGATGCGGCGGATACTCGTCAATCATGCCCGGGATCGAAATCGCCACAAGCGGTGTGGCGGGCGGGTTCGGCTGGAACTGCTCGATCAAGCCAATACACTAGGCGATGATCCCGACCTGGTCATGTCATTGGACCAGCTGCTTGACGGGCTCGCGGCAAAAGACGCGGATGCGGCAGGAATCGCCCAGTTCCATCTTTTTGCTGGACTTTCCGTCGGGCAGGCGGGCGAGGCAATGGGTCAATCCCGCGCTTCGGCTTACCGGAACTGGAAATATGCCCGTGCCTGGCTGCGGGCAGCATTGGAAAAATAGTTTGGAATTCGTGAGACACTCGTCCGCTGGACGGGGCATTGAGTGTAGATTCCAACCCCGAGGTGAACCATGACAGTCGATGCGGCACGTGCACCACCGAGTGCGAATTATCGGATACGGAAATTTGCGCAGAAAAATCGCACTGCCCTGACGACAGTGGCGACAATCGCATTGCTCTTCGTTACCGGCACCGCCATAAGCGTCTGGCAGGCAGTGCGAGCCACCACTGCCAGCATCGCGGCCGACAAGAGTGCCCAGGAGGCACGCGCAAATGAACTCAAAGCGATCGCCGAGCGCGACTTAAAGGATCTGGCCCTGAAAGCCGAAAAGGCGGCCCGCGAGCAAGCGCGAGACGCACTCAACACGATGACCGATGATGTCATCGAAAAAGTCTTCTCTCAGCAACCGAATTTAGATGAAACACAGAAAGCATTTTTGCGAAAGGTCATGTCATTTTACGAGTCGTTCGCTACGCAATCACGTACAAGCGAAGAGTCGCGATTCCTTGCCGCAGATGGAAAGGTACGCGTGGCCAAAATATTGGTTGTTCTGGGTGAGCGACCAGAAGCCTTGTCCCTGTATCGAAGCGTAATTCCAGCGCTGCGCGACCTGTCACAAGAATTCCCAAAGAATCCAGAATACATGGCGTTATTGGCTCATTGTAAGCTTTATTACGGCTACTATTTACCTGTACCTGATTCGGGAGATCGAACAGCCGAGGCAACCGAGGTTCGCGAAGCGTTGGAAATTCAAGAAAGGCTCTGCAAGAATTATCCCCTTAATTCCAACTATCAGGCTGCCTTGGCTGAGGCGTTACGCTTTCAAACTATGTTCCTTGGTCACCTTAAGCGTCTTGACGAATCGGAGCAAACTGCCCGGAGTAGCTTAAAGATTCTTGAGCGACTCACAACTAAATTTCCTGAAAACATTGACTACCTGGTCAAACTAGGAGACGCACACAATCTACTCTATTTGGCTCTCGTGAAAGAAGGCAAAACTCAAGAGGCATACACGGTGCTTCTCCGGGGCATTGAACTCCTCGAAAACAGCCCCCTAGACCTCCAAAGTAGTCCAAAAAGTCTAGATAGATTGTCGGTGCTGTATGTCAATAAGTTTTTAAACTTGATGGACATGGGGAATCTAAATGAGGCAGAAACTCTTCTCCTGAAGGCGATCGACATGAAGCAGGTACTTTCGGATCGATTCCCTTCGGCGCCCGACTATCGCAGGGATCTTGCCCGCAGTCTTTGCGATTTGGGCGAGTTGCGGCTAACGCAAGCACGAAACAAAGAATCGATTGAATCCTTTTCGCAAGCACCGAGGTTGTTAGAAACAAATCTTAAGAAAGATCCGAGTCGTTCCTCCGGCAAGCGGGGCCATTTCAAACAATCTGAATCCAAATGGAACGCCGAGGTTTCCAAATGCTGATAGGATTGCAATTCCAATAAACGCGAGGCGTAGCGGCGTCAGAATCGAATTCTTCATAGTGCCAACTCGCTGTGCCACCGCTTGCGAAATTACACTGTGCAATTGGATTATATACCGACGAGGCCTATCCATGTGCAACCGACCGATTCCACTGAGCAAGGGTCTTCGGCAAGTTGGACCCTACGTGGACGTAGGAACTGGTCGCTTGCTCAAAGCCTGCGGAATTTGCTAGACTGAAGCGGATCCCCATGTGGTAATACCTCGATCCAGCCATCGGTCGCTTTTCACCAACTAGCCCAAACACTGTGGACCTCTGTGGACCCTGACTCTGGCCGATTCGACTATGCCGACTGGATCAGTTAGAATTCAAAGCTTACAGGCGGCTATTATCACGTATGAGAGACCGTTGAACCACGAAGTTCTGCGTTAACGAAACCGGTACGCGATGGCAATCGACAAAAGCGAGGAACGCAGATTCAGACTGTGGAGCATCAGTCGCGCCAACACACCAGTTGCGCCTGGTCCAGGTGCTATTTTTCCAGTTCAAGTCGTCAGGAAGCCTTCGTCGCATTTTCCTGATGTAAGTCCCGCCGTTCTTGAGTTCCTCGAAAAAGCCATTCCTAGTAAGAGAACGATTGGATTTTGTCTTTCTGTTATCTTCGCCTCGTGTGTTTTCTATTTTTGGATTTCGCCTTACGCGGTCGCTCTCCGCGCAATTGGTCGAGCGGGTGGTGTCGCAAACCCAACATACACTTCACGGTTTGTTTTCCAGAAT
Organism: Pirellula sp.; assembly: GCA_031363425.1. Lineage (GTDB taxonomy): Bacteria > Planctomycetota > Planctomycetia > Pirellulales > Pirellulaceae > JBKCUI01. The sequence continues at coordinate 1,416 of JANLUJ010000189.1, read as the reverse complement.
TCGAACTTGCAACCGGCGGAGGTCATGGGTTTGATTCCGTACTTGAAGAATGTGCCAATTGCCAACGATTTAGATACGATGCCGAAATGCGTTGTTCTGGACTTCACAGCAACACGGAGAATCGATGAGAAGACTGTATTGGAACTCGTCAAGCATTTAAAGAACACGATCGTCTTCTATAATGGCATTGGTGGAGGCAAGTGGATGGCGAGCGATGACATGCGCCAAGAAATGTTACAAAGGGCGAATCGCAGCGGACGGAAGAAATGAATGCAGATCATAAGAAGTATTGGATCATGTCGACGTAGATCAAGCCTGCCATCGGCCGCTTTTCCACAAGCTAGCCTCAAACACTGTGGACGTAGGTCAGCGTCAGCGGGCAACGATGTGGAAGGGGACGAGGCCAGCGACAGGCGTTTCCACAAGTTCGCTAGAAGCTACTTCGGCTACGGCGTTGGATGCTTGCTGGAGGATAGATGCGTCGGAAAGACTGGAGCGGAAGGCCGCGAGGAAATTCAGCGGAAGGGAGTTTACCGGCATCGAGCAAGCAACTTATCGTCCTCCGCTTAGATGCTGTTGGAAGCGATTGCAATTTCCTTAGTCAGAAAATTGATGGCGAAAATCCCAGCTCGTTTACACGTATTATTTGCGCGCGATGCACCAATTGGTCTGGTCATTCGACGAGGTCCATCGAATTCGGTTGCAACCATATTGTGGAATCGAGACACCGACAACTTTCATGTTGGTCAATGGCTCAAGGGGCGAATTAATGAAAGACGTAGTGACCTATCTCCAGATGGAAAATACTTCATCTACTTCGCGAACGGCAAGTGGCGACCAGAGTCTGAAGGAGCCTGGACTGCGATTTCCCGATCCCCCTACTTGAAGGCAATTGCCATCTATCCTCGCGGCGATTGTTGGCACGGCGGCGGATTGTGGACAAATGGCAATTCGTATTGGTTGGATGGCGGAGGCTCCGCGCTAATCGATACTTCAGAGATTCGGCGTGATAGCGATCATAAATCGTTTGGCGGAATCGGTCCTCAAACTGTGTACTATCCAAGGCTTATCCGTGATGGCTGGAAGCTCACCGGCAGTTTGGAACATTCAGAGGTTGGGACCGTAAGCATTTTCGAAAAACAATTCAATCGTGATTGGGTGCTTTGTAAAATCGCTCACGCTCAGACTGGCTCACCAGAAGGAAAGGGGTGTTATTGGGATGCGCATCAAATCAAGAACACGAATTTAGGTATCCAGTTCGATTACCCTGAATGGGAGTGGGCAGAAATCGATGGTCTACGTCTTGTTTGGGCAACTGGTGGAAAGCTGTTCTCGGGTATCTTGGGACCTCGAGGGCTAGTTTGCGAGACGGAACTGTATGATTTCAACCCCATGAAGTTTCGACCAATCAAGGCG
>JANLUJ010001026.1:0-1935 GCA_031363425.1 Pirellula sp. | reverse complement strand
GCTGTCTAAGCAAACAGAAATAGCGAACTATTTGGCAGGATTCAAGAATCCTCATCATGAGTTTTCCCATCCGACATTTCGAGTCGTTCCAAAAGTTCGTCGAAGGATCGCTTCGCATAATAATGATCAAATTCATCATCGATTTGGCAGATTTGGCCATCGCGAAACTGGAAATTGAGGTTTACCCAGTAGGGTGGCATTTCATGGCCCTGAAAATAGACTTGGTCAATAAAACGAGCGACAATTCGATTCGGAGAAACCATGTATTCTGGTGTCAATGAATTGAGCTTGCGAGTAAATACGCCATAAAATTTGTCGCAAAACTTCTGGACCCCGTCTGCGCCGACGAAGGTTCCTCCAAAGGGAACGTAAGCAGGATCTGCAGGGCAGTGAAATTCGACATCATCGGTAAAGTTGGGCTTGCATGCTTCGCCGATCCCTTTTCCGCCAGCGTCGTAACACTGCACAAATACTTTAACCATCTCGAGTAAAGAATTAACTACTTTATCTCCGTCGCTCTTCGTCGACACGCCACCCAGCGTATCGTAGTCGTCATCGATGCGATGTATTAGACCGTCCTTGAATGCAAAACACATGTTCACTCGGATGGGGCCGTAGAGTTGCCCAGCAACATAGGCAGACTCCATGAATCGAGCCACCACTAAATCGTTGCCAACGCAATATTCGATATCCTCATTTGGTATTCGATTGAAGACAGCAAAATAAAGCTCCCAAAACGTGCGAAGACCGGCAGCACCGTGCCAGGTACCGATGAAGGGTGCGACAGTTGGATCGCCCGGGCAATAAAAAACAAAGTCTTCCGCGAGCAAGCCTTCAATGGAGGAAACCATCGCGGCGCCATCACGGTTGAGCGCATCCATCCATTCGACAGCGATCGAACGAATATCCAAGGTCAAGTGCTGGAGGGTTACGGTATTACCAAAGCTGGAGAACGCTTCTGCAATATTGCGAACTGTTTCGAGATCCAAAAGTCCGCAGCTTTCCGCTTTGCGAATGAGTCTCGGTGAATATCCAGCTAGGCTGGCAAGTTTCTGCTGTGTCCAACCACGTTCAAGACGAAAACGACGAATTGAATTGCCGTTTGTACGAACTGAGCGCGGAGGTAAATCCATGAATCAAAAAAAGATGAGTGAACTTTCATTTCCAAAACGATAAGTATATCAAAATTATTTACCATTTTCAATAAGATGATAATCTTAACAATCGATGTGATGTAACCGAATTTGCAGGGTCAAACGACAGGCTACGCCTATTTAGTCGAGCGGCAGGATTTGGATTACCGTAGCTTGGGCCCCTGGCCCGAGTTTCGCACGGCCCAGGAGGCCATGCTGCAGGTCGATTTCAGTCTGCCGCTCATCTTATTGAAGAACGCCGATCTCGTCGGTCGACAGGACGCGGTCAAAGATCATTAGCTCGTCGAGATCGCCAATGTACTCAAGGCCTAACATGATCGCTACCTTTTTTGGGTCCCATGAAAACTTCATCGGTTGCTGTAGCGAACCCATCGACTTCCCATCAAGGTAAAGCGTAGTCGTTGCAGGTCGGTTGTCTGACGCGTTGATCCCTTCGTAGGTAAATGCAACATGCTTCCATGACTCGCGGGTGAATCCAGGCTGCTTTACCGTCACCATCGGTCGTTTTTCAACGGGCCACTTCTCCCATACCACATTCTCGGGATTCCAGAAATGCAAGTCGGAAAAAACACCGAGGCGAAAGTCGCGGGGCAAGTCCTTGTCGAAGTCTACGAACAAGGCCGCGTCGTTCCATGCCTTTTCCGTGATCTGTATCGGATCGCAATAGCCGGGCTCGAGATCTTTGTCTGGATCCAATCGCATCCAAAAACTAACCGTTCCCGACCAGTCTTTCATTTGATACGGCATCGCTTCGCCCTTGAAACATATCACCTGTGGCGAC
>JANLUJ010000136.1:0-4695 GCA_031363425.1 Pirellula sp. | reverse complement strand
ACGATAATGCTCGACGAACTCGGCGAAATGACTTCTGAGATACAAGCCAAGTTTTTGCGCGTCCTCGAAGGCAAAGCGTTTGAACGCGTTGGCGGCAACAAGCCCGTACAGGTCGACGTACGCGTCATCGCCGCAACCAATCGCGATTTAGAGCAAGCCGTTCGCGAAGGCCATTTCCGATCGGACCTTTACTTTCGACTAAGAGTTATTGAATTGCTGGTTCCACCACTTCGCCAGCGTCCAGAAGACATCATGCCCTTGGCAATCTACTTTCTAAATCAGTTTACTGCGAGGTCAGGACATGGTCCTTCAGGGTTTAGCGAGCGATCTAAGCAAGCGATGCAAGTTTACCACTGGCCCGGCAATGTTCGGGAACTCCGCAATTGTGTCGAACGGGCTTTCGTATTGTCGAATGGACCGCTTGCGGAGCCCGAAGACTTAGCCCTCTCCTACTTGCAAATCCCAGGTCTAATAGCTACCGAAACTGCCCCAAAGACCACGATTCAGTATCAGGAAAAGACGATCGAAGAGTTGGAACAACAGCACATCGAAGCGACATTGGAATACACTGCAGGCCAAAAGAATCGCGCGGCAACGATCCTGGGAATCGAACGATCTACACTCGATCGAAAACTCAAAAAATTTCAAGGATAGAAACTACCGCGGCTACTGTTTGTAGCTTCGTATCTCCGAGACGAAGACGTCCGCCTCGGAGATTCGGACCTACGCGGTGCGTCCGCCTCGGAAGGCGGACCTACGAGATTGGCAAGCCTAACTGAACGACAGTCCTGGAAGCCTATCCCACTAGCTACGCACTTTCTTTGCGTTGCGGAACACTCTTGAAGTGCCTCAGCTTGCCGTCGGTAGCATCGACGTCGATGGTATAAACAGTACCCGCCTCTTGGTCAGGCAATTCGAACATGATGTCCATCATGACGTCTTCGATAATACCACGCAGTCCACGAGCTCCAACATTCTTAAGGTGCGCCTTTTGGGCGACCCCTTTCAATGCAGCTTCCGTTAAATGCAACTCGCAGTTTTCCATCCCAAAAAGAGCCTGATACTGCTTCAACAATGCATTCTTTGGCTCGCTCAATACCCTGATCAGGCCAGCCACGTCTAATGGCAAAAGAGAGGTAACTACGGGCAGACGGCCAACCAATTCCGGAATCATCCCAAATTCTAAAATGTCGTCCGATTGCACTTGGGCAAGCAACGAGGCCATGTCGCCGTCCTCTCGAATGCTCGATCCCGGTCCAAAGCCAAGGGATTTCTTGCCAAGTCGCTTACGAATGATGTCATCAATACCGACAAAAGTTCCGCCGCAAATGAAAAGGATGTTGGTTGTATCAAGCTGTATGTACTGCTGTTCAGGATGCTTTCGTCCGCCTTGCGGAGGCACGTTTGCAACTGTCCCTTCAAGCATCTTTAGCAAAGCCTGCTGGACACCTTCTCCGGATACATCCCGTGTTATCGAGACATTTTGACTGGTCTTCCCGATTTTGTCGATTTCGTCAATATAAAGTATGCCCCGTTGAGCTGACTCGATATCGAAGTCAGCTGCATGCAATAGCTTCAATAACAAATTCTCCACATCTTCGCCGACATAACCTGCCTCCGTAAGCGTCGTCGCATCACCGATTGCAAACGGGACATTCAGCATTTTCGCCAACGTCCTTGCCATCAATGTTTTCCCGCTTCCAGTTGGTCCCACCAATAAGATATTTGATTTTTCTATCTCGATGTCCGAACCGTTCCATCCGGCTGTCAAACGTTTGTAATGATTGTGGACTGCAACCGCCAACGCTCGCTTTGTCGGCACTTGCCCGATTACATATTGGTCGAGATGTTGGACGATGTCCCGAGGTGTAGGGGTCTCGCTGAACAACTTTTTGGATGAAGGCCGACGACGTTGCTCTTGATCCAGAATGGACTGGCAAAGCTCAATGCACTCCCCGCAAATATAAACGTCCCCTGGCCCCTCGACGAGAGGACCTACGTCTCGGTAGCTTTTACGACAGAACGAACAAAAAGCGTTCTTTTTCGTGGTACTACCGCTGCTGCCGCCGCTACTATTGCGACGACTGGCCATGACATCCTTACTTGAGGGCATTTTCGACTCCTTAACTAATTGGCCATGCTCTGAGCAGCGGAGAAAAGTCTCCAGAGGCTCATTGGTGGCGGTAGGGTGGACAGTTTTATATGGAAGCTCGATTGGTTGTTTCAAATAGCCCAATGGAGAGTCTGGGCTTTTGAATCGAACCGGGCATCCTTGTCCACAGTTTCGAGCCGATTGGTTTTGAAATAAGGTTGCGAGGAGAATTTTTCCTCGCGGTTCGGCCTCCCAGACCGAATGGTTTCAAGTATTCTTTTTAGTCTAACACACACAATCGCAAGATTCAGTTACTTTTTTTATCGCTATCTTCGGCGTTCGAGTTGCTAGTTGGATTTTGGATTGAAGAAGAGGGCCGACGAGGCTTCTCTGCTAACAACGATGTAATGTTTCGGAATTCTGCGTCGCTGATGTAACCTCCACTCCGCATTTCTTCGAAATTCTTTCGGACTTGATCGTCCAACGGCACGTCTTGGATGTTGGAACCGCGCAATCTTGACATCACATAAATTGCCAGCCAGCACACAGCCAACAAAACCAGAACACCAAGAACAGCCTGAAAGGTTGGACTGGATAGAAATTTCCAAAGCCCAAATGACGGTATTTGTGCAGTATTCATTGCGGTGAAAAATCAAGCAGCAGAAAAGATTCCTAAGTGACGCGATGTCCAATACTTGATTCGTCCCGAGATTCCTTCTCGCTTGCACGCACGTATCGTATGCAGTGGACATAACCTAAGTCTAGGTTATTTAACCTGAAAATTATGTAAATTCTAGGGTCCACTCAATCCATTCGCTCTCTCAGGCTATTTCGATCGGGTTTGTTTCAGCCGATTGCGGCCAATCCCCCTTGCGATCATTGCGCACGCAATCAACTGAACCTGATGGAAGATAATGAGTGGCAACAGTATTAGCCCAACTTGCGTGGCTGGGAACAACGTGCCTGCAATCGGCACGCCCGACGCCAAACTTTTCTTAGAGCCACAAAATAGCAGGGCGATCGAATCCTCGCGATCCAAATCAAGCCAACGAGCTATCGCCCAGCAGGCAGCCATAACTACTGACAGTAGCACAATACTGATGGCCACCATGACGAACAGACTGACGACAGAAACTCGAGACCATATCCCCGCAACCACGGCTGCACTAAAAGCAGTGTAGACAACCAATAAAATCGCTGAACGATCCACAAATCCAACCAAGCTCTTGTGGCGATCAATCCAAGCTGCAATCCGCGGTCTTAAGACGTGCCCAATCACAAACGGTAACAATAGCAACAACGCAATGTTCTTTGCGGAATCCACCGACACCTGCACCCTAACTCCCGGAACCTGCATGAACATCGCTACCAAAACTGGCGTTAAGAACATCCCTAGCAAATTGGAAAGCGTGGCCGCACACACCGCCGCGGAAACGTTTCCGCCAGCAATTGCCGTAAAAGCAATAGAGGACTGCACCGTCGATGGCAGCAATGTCAAATACAATAGCCCAGCTGCCAAAGAAGGATCAAGACCTGGTAGGCGTACCAGAATCAACCCTAAGACCGGGAACAATATGAAAGTCACCACCAACGTCGTCAGATGAAGTCTCCAGTTAAGCATCCCGCCGAGGATGGCCTCTCGCGATAGTTTGGCCCCGTGCAAAAAAAACAACAACACGATCCCAGCGTTGGCCACCAAGTCAAAAAAGATTGCTCCTCGACCGCTGCACGGCAACAGAGTGGCCACTACTACAATGGCCATCAACGCAGCGACGAACGGATCAATCACAACCAATGCTCGTTTCAATGTCAACATGCGGCTACGTATGCATCGATCGAGTCAAGGTGCTGACGAACTTCTTCATGCGAAAGAAACGAACCTAAGAAACTGTTTCGGGCCAAAGCAATCAAATCCCCACGATTCACAACACCAGCGTTCGCAATCGCCCTATAGTTTTCATTAACGTATCCCCCGAAGTAAGCGGGATCATCGGAATTGACGGTCGCTCTCAAGCCCTCACGCAACATGCGGCCTATCGGATGGTTTCGCATTTCATCAATAACGCATAGCTTTAGATTTGAAAGCGGGCAGACAGTCAATGTCATGCCAGATCTAGCCAAACGCGTAACCAAATTTGGGTTTTCCATTGAGCGATTGCCATGATCAATACGCTGGACATCCAATAGGTCGAGCGCTTCGGTTATGTACTCGGGTGGGCCTTCTTCTCCGGCATGCGCCACTTTCAGTAGTCCTCGTTCCTTCGCAGCGTGAAATACTTTGGCAAACTTTTTCGGCGGATGCCCCACTTCCGACGAATCGAGCCCCACTCCAACGATTCTCTCCAACCAAGGTTCAGCCAACCTTAGTGTGGCAAATGCCGATGCTTCATCCAAGTGCCTCAGGAATGACATAATTAGCTTCGAGGTAATCCCGAATTCAGTTTTAGCCGCATTCATCCCCGCCAAAATCCCCTCGATGGCCACTCGAAATGGTAAACCGCGCTCGGTATGCGTCTGAGGGTCAAAGAAAATCTCAGTATGCAGAACGTGGTCCGCATGAATGCGAGAAAAATAAGCCCTCGTAAGTTCAAAGAAGTCTTCTT
>JANLUJ010000087.1:0-2051 GCA_031363425.1 Pirellula sp. | reverse complement strand
CGTCGAGCGCCGCCTGCACGCCCTGCCGGAAAATGCAGTTGGTCTCATGGCCCAAGTTTCTTGGTCACTGCGTCGGTATGGATTGGCCGCTAAGTTAGTTGAGCAATCGGAACGCGTTGACAGTAAAATAACTTTAACTATCGCCCTCGAACGAGCTGGGTTTAATCGATTTGACGTTGCGAAAGCGGAGACTCGGCTAAAGCGAATAGGTCGGCCCCGTGCGAGAGAAATGATTACTTGGCTCGTTGATCTTGAGCTTAAATTGAAGGGAAGCCACAGCAACGATCATCGTTCGAGGCTAGCCCTCGAATCATTGATAATGAAATTGGGTTAACCCTTTCCACAAGGAATATGAATCATGTTGACTGCAATCGCTCGCAACACGCGGTGTTTGTGTCTAGTAGTCCTCATTGCGGTACCAAGCAGTAGATCCATCTCTCAAGATTTGCCTGAATCGGGGACCTTTGAACTCATGGTCCAGGGGCTAGCGGAACCGTCCATCGCGACCGTGACCCCCAATGAGCTTGTTGTTAAGGATCCCGCAGGCACCGTAACGCGATACCAGCGTTCGCCGCGCTACGACACTGCCGATCAGCTATTGCTTGGCTATAGCTCGCGACAAGCACAACAAGTCATTCGCTGGCCCGTCGCCAATTCTGGTCGAATGCAAATTGGAACATTGCAAAATGGTCAAATCCAGTTCGCTTGGAGCAAGATGACGGTTTCGAATTCACAACAACCTGGGCTGCTCAATTCCAGTGCGGATGTTTTGCCACCTGGATTCGATTCTCCGTTTGCTGGCCGCGTTCGTAACGGGACGGTGCCGAATAGCCAACCCGGTAACTTACAAAATTTGCCTAGCATGACTGCAATGCATTTGTCCGTGGGTAACGCCAACGACCGACAATTTCTAGGCATGCGCGGCGGCAGTCAATTCGGTTTCAGCAATCAAGCTTCCGATGTTGACTCTGCATGGTACCTGACGCCGGTCTCAAACAATATTGTGCGATTGCAGCAACGTTATCAAAACAACTGGTTGGCGATCGGACTTGGCAACGCTCCTGATGGAATGGCTAGAAGCAGCCGGCTCAATCATCGATTAGGCGCATTCGGCGGCGGCTTTCAAACTGGCTCCTTCGGCGGAGGTCTTGTGCAACGTTCGAATACGCCATTTCCGATTTCGTTGCTGCCGATCCACAATGGAGCCGATCAATTGTGGAGGATTCAAGCCGTGCAAGGTCTCGCTGGTTATTGCTTTGAAAGTGTTTTGTACCCTGGAATGGCTTTGACTTGTATTCCCCATCAGGGCCTAACCTTGCAGAATATGACGTTTGATCCGTGGCAAGTATGGATGCCTCAATTGCCGACGTTTGCCTTGCCTCAGCCTCAGTTTCGGACGGTCCAAAATCAAGTGGTGGCCAATCCACCATTGCGCCCAGTGTCCGCCAGGATCATTAATTCGCATAGCGATACCTTGCTCTTGCTGGTGGCCGACCGACGGCATACTCAATCGATGCAAAAGTTACGCATACCGTCCAGAGGAAGCGAATTGGTTCAGTTGGATCGAGATTCTGGTGGAACCATCGTAGAGACCGTGGAAACGATGGACGCGTTTGGGAACTGGAATCAACAGCAATTCAAAACGCCGATTCCCCCAACTGTGTTGTACGATATGAGTGTCTATGAAGAGTTCTTGCAATCGATTGCGATTGATCGAACGGGCACCAGCCCCAATCCTATTGAAGACATCAATTATCAACCACGCAGTATCGGTTTTTTCCTCATTCCACCTGGCGATGAACTGCCGGAGGTCGCGGAGATTGACGCTTATCGAATCGCACAAGACGCGCAGAATCCCGGCGGCGTTCGTAGACTCAATCCTCGCGACCTGCAGCAGGGTAATAACTCGCCGGCGACGGACCCGCTCAAAGACTTACTCAATAAATTCCAGAAGCGACGGGCGGCCTTTTGAACGAAATCCCATCGGAGTTGATTGAGGGGAGTTCGAGTCAAGAACAACCACAAACCGTGGCGGATGCTGCCAGCATCCG
>JANLUJ010001019.1:0-11995 GCA_031363425.1 Pirellula sp. | reverse complement strand
GTAGCCCAATGAAGAGTAAAAACAAGCGAATCGAGCCGGGTGCCAGATACCGAATAATGGGTAAAAACAAGACTATCGCTAGTACAGTCGTGACAAGTGCCGCAACAAATATGGAAGGCATTTTAGGTATGGTCCTTTCTCTTTCTCAAACACTCGGTGGCATTGAGCGTACGAAACCATGTCTTTAGAAATGATTGTATCCAAAGTGCGTGACAATCCCATGATCGCTTCGGGTGTTTCGTCGCTCCGACCCATGAAACGAGCGAGGACGCCGTTTTGTTGCATGTTGACGGTCTGGCCTCTACAATGCCTTGGCCGATACTCTTTGTATTGACGCGTGATACAGTTCATAACCAACGAGACCATAATCATGATTCGTGCAATCGCAATAGGCCTCCTCCTTTTCCTGCATGTCGCCGAATTTTCCGTAGCACAGTCGCAGGAGACGGCGCCCGCAAAGCGCGAAATGATCTTCGATGTGACGGCGGACATATCGAAACAGATCGAGGCCGCACTGGCAAAATCCACTAAAGAAAACCGGCGAGTCCTCATCCAGTGGGGCAGCAACGACTCCCCTGCGTGCCTAGCATTCAACAAGTCGCTTGTTGCGAATCGGGACATCGGCAAGACGCTTCGCTATGAATACGATGTCGTTCGAGTCGAAGTTGGCGAAACGGTAAAAAATAGGGAGATCGCGAGTCGTTATGGAGCAAAACTATCACTTGAATCGCTTCCGTTCATTACGGTCTTGGATGCTGCTGGCAAGACATTGGCAAACGAAACATGCCGGACCTTCATCAAAGAACAGGATTCAGCACTGGAGGTAAATCAAGAGGGCATTCAAGATTTCCTTATCAGGCATCAAGCCAAGCCATTGGACGCAAACGCACTTCTTCAAAGAGCGATTGCACAAGGAACGAAGGAAAAGAAGTTGGTATTTCTGCATTTTGGTGCACCATGGTGCGGATGGTGCCACATCATGGAAGACTGGATGGCCGAACCAGACGTCACGGCAATTTTGGGAAAAGTTTTTGTCGATCTCAAGGTGGATACAGATCGAATGATTGGGGGACAAGAGCTGTTAGAAACGTACTGCAAAAAACAAGGAGGAATCCCGTGGTTTGCCATGGTTTCGCCAGAGGACGGCTCAGTGCTAGTCAACAGCGATGGGCCAAGTGGAAATATCGGCTTCCCATCGACCGACGAAGAGATCGAATATTTCGTTTCGATGCTTCAAACGACCAAGTGCTTTTCGCCAGAGGTGATCCAGTCGGTAAGCGAATCGTTGGTCGCAAATCGCAAGGCTCGCGAAAGCAAGTCTCGCAAAAAGTAAGCGTCTGCCTTCGTGACGACATCCTGTTTCCATTTCACCTCGAAAGTCCATCATCACAAACCGCATCGAGAATGCCAGCGGATCTTCATCGCGAGTCGCAAGCAAGCAAGTACGTAGTCCATTGGAATCAGCTCGGCTCAAGGCGTTTGCTCGGTTGTTGCCACTATTGTTCGTATGCTACATCATTGCGTATGTGGATCGAACGAATGTGGCCGTTGCCAAGTTGACCATGGGTCAAGACTTACCACTCTTTGATAGCTGGGTCTTTGGTTTTGGCGGCGGGATTTTTTTCCTCGGCTACTTTCTACTTGAGATTCCAGGATCTCTGATAGTCGAACGTTGGAGCGCGAGAAAATGGATTTGTAGGATCATGGTGACATGGGGAATTATGGCAGCAGCCACCGCCTTCGTCACGACGCCGCTTCAGTTCTATGTCGTTCGATTCTTGTTGGGGGTAGCAGAAGCGGGCTTCTTTCCTGGTGTCATCGTCTATTTGACCCATTGGTTTGCATCGAAAGATCGCGCTCGCGCGATCTCGTATTTCTTGGTTGCATCTCCAATTGCCATGATTATCGGACCAGCCATCTCACGGCTATTTATCGATATTGGACGAACACACGTGGTGGATGGAGTCACCGTAACCAATGCCATGGTATTGGGTTTAAAGGGATGGCAATGGATCTATATTTTTTGGGGAATTCCAGCCGTTATCGCCGGAGTGGTAGTGCTCTTCTTCCTTCCTGATCGCCCAAAGCATGCAAAATGGCTTACGGTCCAAGAACGCGACGCATTGGAGTCTGAACTGGCTCGCGAAAAGGCATTGCGAGTGAACGCCAAACATCACTCCGTTCTGACGGCGCTAACCAGCCCCCGCGTTCTATTGCTTTCGTTAGCTTATTTTGGAATCGTTACGGCCAACTACGGGATCGAGTTCTTTTTGCCGAGCATCCTAACCCAGTGGTACGCTCTTGAACCATCTAACGTCGCCATGTTGGTGATGATTCCATCGATGTTGGTAATCCCGGGGCAGCTTCTCATTGGTTGGAGTTCGGACCATTTCCACGAGCGTCGCTGGCACTCTGTTTTGCCTGTCGTCACGGGCGCGACGCTATTGGTTCTCTCCGCTTGGACACAGGGAAATATCTACCTCAGCATCGTTTGTTTCTCGATCGCAGCGGCCGGCATGAAATCGTATATGCCTGCGTTCTGGGCGCTACCAAGTCTATTCCTGACTTCATCAGCCGCGGCGGGGAGCGTGGGCATGATCAACTCGATCGGGAATTTAGGCGGATTCCTTGGCCCTTCCGTGATGGGATACGTGGACAAGTATTTTGGATCCTACACGTACGGCTTGTATTTCCTGAGCCTTACTAGCATCCTTTCGGCTGGCCTAATCGCGGTGATACCGTTACGGAATGCGCCCGATAACCAGCTGCCAGAGGCTTGAAAACTGCTCAGGCTATGCGCCGACTTTGCTGACTGTGCGGATCGCAGCGATTCCGGCAGAGATTCCTGCTGAACCCGATATCATTCGCTCTTGTTTTTAGCATTTTTCATCTGCGCATGTCGCCAAATCGCAACTTAAGCTTTGATCATTAGGAGCTAGGCTCTGTCCACCTTCTTTGAGTTGTTTTGATACCGATTTAGGATTTCAAGTGAACAGATTGCACGCTTCTAAGATGATCGATGATCCATCCGGATCGTCTGCGCCTCCGCTCGAAGGAATGCAGGTGTTGCTTGCCGAGGACTGCATCGATCAAGGGCGTCTATATCTCAAATTCCTTCAAAGGGCTGGGGCGGATGTCACGCTGGAATGCAATGGGGAGTCAGCGGTCAAAGCGGTAAGGAAATCGCTAACGCGATTCGACGCGATTGTAATGGACTTTCAGATGCCGGAAATGGATGGTCTCGAATCCACCAAACAACTTCGATTTCTCGGCTACCGGGGTGCAATCATCGCTGCAACAGCGTTTGGCTCAGAGGAGTTAAAACAGTCCTGGTTTCAACAAGGTTGCAACGAGCTTCTCGAAAAACCATTGATCCAGCATGAGCTTGTCGGTGCGATACTCCAACATACGTCGAACTGGAAGGACAAATTCCGAAGTGGGCAAGAGCATAGTTACGTCTGACGCCAATGTCAGCGAAAAGATTTCAATGCGACACGGTTGGAGTGCTTGGTGGAACGTGTTGACTCACGACAATTCTCAGGTTCGAACACGAGTCATGGCGTTTAGCTTGGCGTTGTTTTGCTGCGCTCCGATTTATGTCAGCGTTTACGTCGGAATCGGCGCACCGATATCTGCGAGTATCGTGGCCATAGCTGGAGCGATAGTACTTTGCAACATACTCCTGTTACTGGTCGGATTCCCACCCAAAGGTTGCGGGCAAATACTGACAAGTATCGGCTGGTGTACTTATACAAGCCTGACCTGCGTCAATGGGGGTCATAACTCTCCGCCAGCAATGTGGCATGCGACAATTCCTGTATTCGCTATTGTCTTAACAGATGTTCGCTCCGGCGTTCTGTGGTCCATGGCCAGCGCTTTGGTGATAGCTGCTTTATACGCTATCCGAGTGAAAGGAATTGAACTTCCGAATGAACTGACGCCCGAAGGGCTTCGATTTTTACAGTTCTCAGGATTGATCGGACTATTGTGTTTCGTATTTTCCCTCATGTTCTGTTTTACAAAAATCGAGCTTTTGGTCGAGCAACAAACAAATAGGGCTCTCGAAAGGGCGGAGTCAGCAAACAAAGCCAAGAGTGAGTTTTTGGCGAACATGAGCCATGAAATTCGGACTCCTATGACGGCGATTCTTGGATTCACAGACTTGCTCCGAGAGGATGGCGATATTCAGGTCGCGCCGGGACGTCGACTACAGGCCATCGACACCATTCGAAACGCTAGCATGCACCTCATGACTGTTATTGACGATATCCTGGACTTGTCAAAAATTGAAGCTGGTAAAATGGCGGTTGAGTCTATCGACACACCATTGGTCCGCCTGCTTCGGGAGATCGATGGATTAATGCGACCACGAGCGTTTACCAAGGGACTGAATCTCAATTTCGTCTTCGCCACCTTGGTTCCCGAGCGCGTAATGAGTGATCCGACTCGCCTTCGACAGATTCTCATGAATCTCGTCGGAAATGCTCTGAAGTTTACGGACGAGGGAAACGTGACGATCACCGTAAGCCTGCATGATCAATATGGTATGTGCCGAATATTGATCGACGTGGACGATACCGGGCCAGGAATGACTCAAGATCAAGCCGATCGGCTATTCACCGCGTTCACTCAAGCCGATGGTACAATGACTCGCAAGTTTGGTGGATCAGGATTGGGGCTAACGATTTGCCGCCGACTGGCTGAAATGTTGGGCGGCACGGTCACCCTCATCAGGACCGAACCGGGAATGGGTGCTTGTTTTCGCCTAAATCTGCCTGTGGAATTTGTGCCGGGTACAGCGATGGCATCAAACTTTGATACGGTTCGAGGCACTGTTTCTCGCGAAACCAGCCCGACAGTAAAGCTCACCGGTCGAATCCTGTTGGCAGAGGACGGATTAGACAACCAGCGCCTCATCCATTTCCACCTTAAGAAAGCTGGTGCCGAAGTGGATATCGCAGACAACGGTCGAATCGCGTTGGACATGCTCGAAGCAGCCACCTTGAAAGGGACGCCCTACGGGTTGTTGCTGACGGATATGCAAATGCCAGAAATGGACGGTTACTTGCTTGCAAGGACCCTGCGCAGTCGCAACTGTACTTTACCCATCGTTGCCCTCACGGCACACGCCATGGCGGCCGATCGGCAGACATGCCTGGATGCGGGTTGCGACGACTACATCTGCAAGCCAATTGAAAAAGCCCTCCTGCTCTCTACCTGCCATCATTGGATGGAAAAGTGTACCGCGTTGGCGTAATTCCAATTGGGCGATGACGAGCGTGTCTGCAACGGTTAAGAAATGGCTCTGCCCAAACCATTCTTGCGAATTCTCGGTGTCTTAAGCTTTCAATTAGGTATACTGTGGATGGACCTCCTCCCACATCATTCCTGCCCAATCTTGAGTTCGCTATGTCGCAGCGATTCCTCGCAACATTTATTTTCTTGGCAGCCTTTCTTTTCTTGGCAGTCGCACATCCTATTAGCCTTCGCGGGATAGCAGTTCAAGAAAATCTCGGTGCCTACTCCGACTTAGTGCTTCGCGACCAACCCATCGCATATTGGGACTTTTCTGAACTCAAATCTGTCAAGTCCGCTGCGTCAAAAGCAGTCATTGCATTGCCCGCCAAGCTTTTCGGAAAAGTATCGTTGGCACAACAAGGACCTCGCCCCAAAGCCTTCCCTCTATTCACCCAAAGTAACACGGCATGTGAATTTCCTGGAGGCAAGGACTGTTTGCAAGTCGACGATCCAGGCGAGACGAGTCCTCTCGATTTTGACTCCGGGGACTCGATCACTTTGGAGGCATGGGTTTTTCCTACCGCAATTGGGCACGACCAGTATGTGTCGATCATTGGCAAGGGTCGCACGGGTAATGTTGGCTTCGAAAAAGAGAACCTCAACTACGCGCTCCGTCTCAAAGGCGACGGTCAAGTTGCCTTGGTCAACTTTCTATTTCGGAGTCGTGAAGTGGTGGGCGAATCCAACCGCCAGGATAAACCACCTGTTGCACCGAAGTTCCATCGTTGGACGAGCAGTATTGGCTTTCCCATCGAGAGTGGTTGGCACCATGTGGCGGTCTGCTATTGTTTTGGCAAGCTAGGAAGTTTGAAAGCTTTTATCGATGGCCAAGCTGTCGATGGTTCGTGGGATATGGAGGGTGATACTATCGCTCCGCCGTTTGTCGACAATGATCAAGTCTGGATCGGTTCTGGGCAACCGAATCATACCGCCGCCTTTAGAGGGTGGCTCGATGAAATTGCGATCCACCGAAAAGCACTCACGGCGCAGCAAATCGCGAGTCGCTATCGCTGCGATGCTACGCCCATCAACACTTGGATTGCAGCTCAGGATCTTCCGGACGATCGCGTCGTAGTGAAACTCTACGATGGGTTGATGGATCGCACATGGGGATTTACCCTCGACAGGCCTTCGATGGAATTCGATTTACCCTGCATGGCGATAAGCCAACTTCCTAAGAAGTACAACGAACGTGGCGTCATCGAAGACCGACCGCTGCCGATTTTGACGCAGTCCTATTTTAAACGATCCCTGCCAGCAGGAAAGTATTCGATCCTGTTGCGTTCAAAGAATGCCACACGTTTTTGGATCGACGGAAAGCAAATTGCATCTCAGCCCTTTTTGACTACCAACGGTGATGGACATGAAGCGGTGCCCGCCCTGTCAGAACCCCCTCGCCCCAATTTGGTAGCGATTGCACAAGGCCATCGCGAGGATGTCATCGAAGTCGAACTCAACGATGCGATGCACGTATTTCGATTGGACGCCATTGCGGGAGGACGGTCCGTTCGCCCCGAGATCGGCGATCTGTGCGTCGCCATTGCGGCTGACGATGGCGATTACTATGTGTTAGCACCCGACGCTATCGCACCTTGGATTCCGACCGAGTCGCGGTGGAGTGAATTCCTGACTGAAGAAACCAGCCGCATGCAAAAATTGAACCAGCGACTGCGGTTTGAGGCGAGCACACAAGAACGGCAATATTGGGACGACCGACACGAGATTGCGCGAGCAAAGGTTTTGTTCGGAGGTGCTGGGCACGCGGAAACAATCGATCAAATATGTCGTAACTCGTCGGGTCGACGCGCTGAAGCAATGGCCGACATCGACGATTATTCTTTCTTGCGTCGGATCACGCTCGATACGATTGGCATGGTTCCGACACAGGATGAAGTCGTTGCATTCATCGCGGACAACAAAGCGGATAAACGCGCCAAGAAAATCGACCAACTCTTGGCAGATGATCGATGGGCAGACCATTGGGTAGGCTATTGGCAAGATGTATTGGCTGAGAACCCGGGAATCGTTAAACCGGAACAGAACAACACGGGCCCTTTCCGTTTTTGGATCTATGAATCGTTTTTGGACAACAAGCCGTTTGATCGATTTGCAACCGAACTCTGTCTAATGGAGGGGAGCAGGTTCTTTGGTGGTCCAGGCGGATTCGCCATGGCTTCGCAAAACGATTCACCCATGGCAGCAAAGGCCCAGATCCTGACCAAAGCGTTCCTCGGAATGGAGATGGCATGTGCTCGCTGTCACGATTCACCCAACAGTCCGTTCAAACAAGAAGAACTTTTTTCATTGGCCGCAATGTTGCAGCGCGAAACGCTCGCGTTACCTGTCTCCAGTACAGTTCCACAGAACCCCGATGGACGCAAGCCTTTGATCACGATTTCGCTCAAGGCCGGTGATAAGCTCGCTCCAGACTGGCATCTCGCTTCATTCCCGAAAATCGATTTGCCGGCAGTTGCTCTTCGCAACGCAGAGGATTCTCGCGAGCGATTCGCTGCGATCATTACCTCGCCGTCGAATAGTCGGTTTCCTAGGGTCATTATGAATCGCCTATGGCATCGATACGTGGGTTGGGCGTTGGTTGATCCAATCGATAATTGGGACGCCGCCGAAACGGTAGATCCGAGACTGCTTGATTTACTCGAACGCGAATTTATTCTCGGTGGATACGATTTGAAGCACGCAGCACGATTGATTTTTAATTCGCAAGTTTATCAGGCGACTCCTCTCTCTCAACGAGAAATGGAAGCACTAAAGAAAGCGAAGCAATTGGCTTATGGTCCAGCCAGAAGGCGTTTAACGGCTGAACAAACGATCGACTCGCTCTTTTTAGTCGCGGGAAAACCGATGGACGTTGAACCGATGTCGCTTGACCCCGAAGGCCGCCGCCCTCCCGAACAGTTTTTGCATTTGGGATTTCCAACTAGGGCGTGGCAATTGGCTTCGACATCGACGGATCGCGATCGACCAGCGCTGATGTTACCGGCGGTGCAACAAGTATGTGACTTGATGATGTCATTGGGATGGCGTGACTCACGTCCAACTCCTCTGACGCAACGCGATGAGTCGGCCAGTCCACTCCAGTCGCTAATCCTCGGAAACGGACTCTCGGCCACCAAGTTTGCAAGGTTGTCGGACAACGGTCGGTTCACGGAAATGGCTTGGAGTGCCTCATCCGTATCGGATTTGATAGATCGGATTTTTCAGACGATTCTTAGTCGATTACCGAATCCCGAAGAGCGAGCTGATTTCCATTCATTGTTGGCGCCAGGATTTGAGTCGAGAAAACTCGATCGCATGGCTCCATCCAACGCTTTGGAAACTCATAAACGAAATGCGGTATCGTGGGCCAATCATCTGGTCCCTGAAGCGACTCGAATCAAGCTGACGCTTGAACAGGAAGTCTTGCGAGGGGATACTCCAACGAAGTGGTTGGAGATGGATTGGCGCGAGCGGATGGAGGACGCTGTGTGGGCGTTGATCAACAGTCCAGAATTCATGTTTGTACCATAGGACCGGCTGGCAGCCTGACGCCTTGAGTGAATTGAAATGAAACGACGAGAATGCTTAAAGTGGATGGCCGGTGCGGCAGCTCTGGGTTGCGCGACCTCGAAAGCGTCGGCGGCAAACGCTGGTTTCTCCGTCATAAAGCAGCGTGCAGCTTCGGCTGATAGTTGTATCTTTCTTTGGCTCGGCGGTGGCGCATGCCATGTGGATACATTTGACCCGAAGCGAGTTAGCACCGGTCGCAAGGACCCTGGTTCCTACTATGCAGCCGTGGATACTTCGATTCCTGGTGTTCAACTTTGCGAGCATCTGTCGAGAACAGCTAAGCTACTGGATCGATGCGCAGTGGTGCGAACATTGAATCACAACGTTGTCGATGAGCATGCAGCGGCCACCAACCGAGTTCATACGGGTCGGCCTCCTGCAGACTCGACCGTTTATCCATCGATCGGCTCTATCGTCTCGCATCAATTGGGTGCAAACGGGGATGGCGTGCCGGCGTATGTCGTTGCGGGTTATCCGAGCGCATCTCGCGGTCCAGGTTTTTTGGGCGCTAAGCATAGCTATGTCTATTTGACCGATACCGAGCTTGGTCCCGCAGGCCTTCGACGTCCGACCGGGCTGTCCAATAATCGGTACGAGCGTCGCAACCAATTGACTGGAAAACTTAGAAAGGAATATGCAGAAAGGAATGCCGGCGATGAACGCATTCAAGACTACGTTGCCGCTTCGGATGCTGGCGCCAAGCTGACCGGTCCGAATTTCATGAGCGTGTTCAATCTGAAGTCCGAGCCCGAGGCTTTGCGTCAGGAATACGGCAGCGAATTTGGGCAGCGATGCTTGCTTGCCCGGCGGCTGGTCGAGTCTGGAGTTCGATTCGTGGAGGTCTCGTTCAATTTGAATTTCATCAATGGAACAGGCTGGGACACCCACAACGAAGGCCAATTTCAGCAGCATGTGTTGATCGATCAACTGGATCAAGCGATTGCAGCCTTGTTGAGGGATCTTGAGTCGAGAAAGAGGCTCGATCGAACATTGGTGGTGGTTGCCACAGAATTTGGCCGACCGCCTGAATTTGATGGTGGTGGCGGGCGCGGTCATCAGGGGGCTGCTTTCAGCGGTCTACTGGCCGGTGGCGGATTAAAACTGGGGCAAGCGATTGGCGTAACGGACGATCTTGGTCGAAAAATCGTATCGCGACCGGTATCGATTCCGGATTTCCATGCGACGATCCATCATGCATTAGGTATTGATCACAGCGAGGAACTCTATGACGGCGATCGTCCTGTACCAATTACGGATCGCGGGCAACCAATCGCGGAACTGTTCACGTAGGTCCGGCATCACGGTATCGCTATCCTTTTTCGGCTTTAGCTCCGTTCTGTTTTTCGAGTCGTACATGCGCGCAGACGAATCCGGTGACTCCGACTTCTTCGAAAAGAAGATCCGTCCGGTCTTGGTAGAACACTGCTACGAATGCCATTCTGCTTCGTCGAAGTCGATCAAGGGTGGGCTTCGTGTAGACACGCGAGAGACCATTCGCATTGGCGGCGAAAGCGGACCCGGGGTCGTTCCCGGCGAGCTTGAAAAGAGTTCCATTGTTTCCGCATTGAGGTACGAGTCGGTCGAGATGCCCCCCAAGGGTAAACTCAACGAAAACGTTATTGCGGATTTTCAAAAGTGGATCACAGACGGCGCCAACGATCCGCGCGAAACGGATTCCTCGGAAAAAAGTGACTTGCCAGAAATCGATTGGAATGCAGCCACCGCCTTTTGGTCTTTCCAGAAGCCAAGACGGCATGAATCGCCCATCACAATCACATCGCATTGGATCCAACGTCCAATCGATGCATTCATCTTGGCCAAGCTTGAGTCCGAACGACTATCGCCAAACGAAACGGCAGACCGTCGCACTTTGCTCCGTCGAGCTTCCATCGATATGGTCGGATTGCCTCCATCGGAATCGGAGGTCAGATCGTTTGTCCAGGACGACTCACCAACAGCGTTCGAGGATCGCGTAGAAGCGCTTCTTGCATCCGTTCGATTCGGAGAGCGGTGGGCGCGTGTTTGGTTGGATGTCGCTCGCTATGCCGAGGATCAGGCCCATATTGTTGGCGATGACAAGTCTCTGTTTTTCCCGAACGCCTACCTTTACCGAGACTGGGTCGTCCAAGCGTTCAACAGCGACATGCCCTATGATGAATTCGTTCGATTGCAATTGGCTGCTGACTTGGTGTTGCCTAATGATCGGCAAGATTGGGTGGCTTTAGGGTTCATTGGTCTAGGGCCAAAGTACTATCGCCGCAATGCACCCGACGTGATGGCTGAGGAGTGGGAGGATCGCGTCGATACAGTCACTCGAGGCTTGCTAGGCATAACGGTTGCATGTGCGAGATGTCACGATCACAAATACGATCCTTTTCCCACGGAAGACTACTATGCGTTGGCAGGGGTCTTTGCCGGCACCGAGATGCTAAACATGCCACTCGACGATACGGTTGAGGCCAAGGATGGACATGCCAAGGATCCGGCGAAATCGATGCATGTCATACGCGATTTGAAACCTCGCGATATCAAGGTAATGATCCGCGGCAATGTCGAGAACGAAGGCCAATTGGTCGAACGCGGTTTTCCTCGAGCCCTCACGGGCGGCGAAAAAATCGCTTTCAAAAACGGAAGCGGGCGGCTCGAGCTAGCGGATTCCATTGTCTCTCAAGCCAATCCATTGACGGCACGTGTCATCGTAAATCGCGTTTGGGGTCAGTACTTTGGAAAGCCACTGGTTGGGACGCCGAGCAACTTCGGGAAACTTGGTGAACCACCGAGCCATCCCGATTTGTTGGATGATCTTGCGGTTCGTTTCATGCAAAATGGCTGGTCGCTCAAGTGGTTGCATCGCGAAATAGTACTCTCAGCAACGTATCAGCAATCGAGCACCATCAACTCGGAAAAACAGGGGATGGATGCCGCCAACCGGTGGTACTGGCGCGCGAACCGGCGACGGCTAAGCGTCGAAGCGTGGCGAGATAGTCTATTGATCGCCGCCGGCGAAATGGATTATTCGTTTGCCAAAGGCTCCATTCAAGCGAGCAAGCCTAGCGAAGTCCGCCGAACACTCTATAGTTCGATTAGCCGATTTCAACTGGATCCATTGTTGGTGCAATTTGACTTCCCG
>JANLUJ010001018.1:0-5065 GCA_031363425.1 Pirellula sp. | reverse complement strand
GACCTACGGGCAGTTCGCAAAACGGCGTACCCTTGGGGAAATGCGACAAATACTCTCGGAAAAACACGATAAACCGGTCTCGATCGGTTCCAAAACGAAGATCGCGATTTGGACCACGAAACATTTCCGGAAAGAAGGTTGGCCAATGTTCAAACAAATACGGGAATGCTTCGCAAATGAAAGTCAGCAATCGCTCGGGACAAGACCCGTGGTTGCTCGCAAGAAACTGATCCATTTGCGAGCTATACAACCAAAAGTAAGCATTGCACGAAAGCACATCCGGATGCGAATCCAACAGCGAGTGCAACAAAATGGACCCACTTCTACCCCAGTAAACAATCCCAACTGTTTGAGCAGGTTGAAGGTATTTCGCTGGAATAGCCATCTATTGTCTCGTTCGCCTGCTCGTTTCCAAAGTCATAAAGGAAACACTATCAATTCAAAAGCGACCAAGTCAATATCGCTTTCTGTAGCATGGCCCGCTGAACGGAGTGAAACTCGAACCAAACCAAGCATCGTTAAAGAAACTCCTTTCGCTCGCTTTGAACGAAGCATAGAAGATCTCTTTCGCAGCTCCAACTTACGCTTGACGTTCAAGATGTCGTTTGCTATTCAATCCAAAGTCATGGGGCTGACTCCCATCGATGGTTCACTTCTGCTGGAGAGAGCACGGATAGCCTAGGATTGACGAACCAATGAAAAATCCGCCAGAAATGCATTTGCAAGCAAACCGAAACCAGCCTGGACGGCTGTTCGTGGACGCGTCGCATACAATCGCATCTGGAAAGAACTCTGGCATCGAAAGGGTCGTTCGGAATATTCTTGCTGAATGTGGTCGTTGGTGTGAAGGCGAAGGGTTGCCAAAACCTCAGTTGGTCACCCATCACTCAAATCAGTTTGTAACCGTCGACGGCAAGCTGTCGAAGCGATTCTCCAAATTGGCGGCTATCGAATCGAATGTTCGCCGCGAGCTCCCTAAATGGTATATCGTTTTTGCCAGTTGGATTTGCAGTCGAACGAACTCACCTCGGGCCAAAAAGTGGCTTCTGCCGCAAGCTGGACATCTCGGTATATTCAAACTACCGCATTCTGCATATTCATGTCTCGTTCGACAAACCATCAATTGGAGGACTAAGTCGATCGAAGCAAATCAGCACGACCTTTTTGTTTTGCCCGATGCTTACTGGACCAAGCGGGGAGTATGGCAAGCTGCTGCGGAAGCTCGAAGAAAAGGCGCAACGGTTGCCACTGTTATCTACGACCTTATCCCATTGACGCATCCGCAATACGTTGGCGTCAAGAGAATGGAGGGCTTTCGGACATACCTTCACCATGCGATTGAAAACTCTGATCTCTTGGTGACGATCTCGCAAACCGTCGAAACAGAAATCAAAGAGTACATTCAAAGAAATCGTTCTGAGCTATCCAGTGTTCCAACTGCTATCAGGCATTTGACACTTGGTGCCGAACTGAAACTAGTCGAGGGGGACATACGACCCGAAGTTCGAGAGTTATTTCCGGCCAGTGGCGTCGGTACTCCCTACTTGATGGTTGCCACTTTTGATCCCCGAAAAAACCACCGCTTCCTTTTGGATGCTTTCGATAGGCTCTGGGAAACCAGAAACGATCTTCGACTTTGCCTGATCGGACGTGTTGGCTCGCTTTGCGAAGATGTGGTGCAGAGAATCCGCAATCACCCTGCATTCGGAACGCAACTCTTCGCCTTCCACGATATCAAGGACTCGGAGTTGCAACACTGCTACAAGACGTGCCGCGGCGTAATTTTTCCGTCGATCGTAGAGGGTTTCGGATTGCCAATCGTTGAATCGCTTTGGTTTGGTAAGAAGACCTTCGCAAGCGATACACCAATCCATCGAGAAGTAGGCAAGTCGGATTGCGTCTATTTTGACTTGAACGACCCGTCCACTCTTGTAGCTGAAATCAAAAAATGGGAGTTGATCGCGGATCATTCTGCTGGCCAGCTCCCCGTTCGCAAGCCCACCACTTGGGACGAATGTAGCCGACTCCTCATTTCCCATTGCGTAAACGCTCAGCAATCTCTGAAAAGCCGAGCAGCTTAATCACGTAGGTCTGGCTGTCCTCAGCCGGACGTATTGCGATTCTTGCTTTTTCAATTATTCGCTCGAGTCAGCCTGAGGATAGGCTGAACTAATTGTCTTTCGCTCGTCCGTTTGCGATAAATAATACCAGCGCAGTCTTTGTTAATGAATTTCCATTCAGCTTGCGCAAAGTACATCTTTTTTTGGTCTTCCCGATCAAAATCTAGTCGTTGCTAGCTTTTTTGGCTAAAATTTGGAATTCGATTCTCAATGTGACAACTCCTCGGTTCCTACCAAGAATCCACCTTCCTTTCCCGACCGCACGTCATGGCATCTATCCCCTGGTCCGTCGCAGAAGATTCACTTGACGTGAATTTTTCGGTACCACAATTGCTCCGTCTTCGCTGCACCCGCGATTGCTTTGCCGATGATTGGGATCAAGTTCTGCCACTGCTTAAGACGGATTCCCCAAGAGCTCGTGTCCAAATTTGGATCGATCGCAGCGTGGTCCGAAGCAACGGAACGGTTCTGCGAAAATTGTCACAACGGATTTCCGAATCGGATGAAGCCATCGAACTTGTCGCTCCAATTGCTTTGGTCGATGGCGGAGAGCAGATCAAAAATGACCCCGATGCAATCGAGAATATTTTTCGTGCAATCGATCGCGATGGGTTGGATCGCCGAAGCTATGTCCTCGTCATTGGCGGTGGCGCCGTACTGGATGCCGTCGGATACGCAGCGGCAATCGCACACCGCGGTATCCGTCTAATACGATTCCCAACTACAACCCTTGGTCAAGCGGACTCCGGTGTGGGAGTTAAGAACGCAATTAACGCCTATGGGAAAAAAAACTGGAAAGGTACTTTTTCAGTACCCTGGGCTGTAGTCAATGATCAGACTCTGATTGCCAATCTACCTGATCGCGATTTCCGGGCTGGCTTTTCAGAAGCAGTGAAGGTGTCGTTGCTTAAAAGTCCATCTGCCTTCCGATTCCTATGCGATCATGCCAAAGCGATCGCAAATCGCGACTGGAATGCAGTCATGCCTGCTATTCGTTCCAGCGTCTTAATGCATCTTCATCATATCACTCACGGTGGCGACCCATTTGAAATGCAAGAGGCTAGGCCTCTCGACTTTGGGCACTGGTCGGCCCACAAACTAGAGCATCTGACCAACTTCCGATTGCGTCATGGAGAGGCTGTTTCGATTGGAGTTGCCCTCGATACGGTATACTCCCATTTGGTTCACGGTTTGGATTATTCGGATGTGCAACGCACTCTCAAAGTGCTGAGCGACCTCGGACTGCCTCTTTTTGACAATGAGCTGGCAGAACAAGCAATTTTCGATGGCTTGGAGGAGTTTCGCCAGCATCTGGGCGGTAGACTGACAGTTACAATGCTCAAATCCGTTGGCCACAGCATTAACGTTCATGAGATCGATCAGTCAGCCATGCGAAGGGCGATCGAAATAGTACGCGAGCAAAGTTTGGTATTGACCCAATGACGGTTGTGACCACGAGTGTAGTTGAGCAACATGCAAGTTGCACTGGTCTCTATTTAGTTCGTGTTGGATACCAACATGAAATTACTTCTGTCCATACGGGAGCTATTTCCTTAAATCGAGGCGATCAAATCATTTTTCGAACACCTCGAGGAGTCGAGATGGGGCAGGTGCTGGCTGCAACCAATCCGGAATACATCGAGACAACCGGCACGGGTAAGTTCATCCGTAAAGCTCGGCAGGAAGATGAATTGCTCTGGAGACAACTGACGAGACTAAGTGTCGATGCAAGCACTGCTTGCCAATCCTTTTTGGAGGCTCAATCCATTCCGGATGTTTTGCTCGAGGTCGAGCCACTCATCGACGGACGGACCCTCTATTTTCATTTTCTTGGAACGCCATCTTTGGAAACGGAACAGCATGTTCAAAAGCTCTCTGAAGTCTATCAAAAAAGCGTTGCTTCCTCTCGATTCGCGGTTTTGTTAGAGCACGGCTGCGGCCCTGGCTGCGGAACAAAAGAAAAGTCGGGCTGCGGGACCGAAGGTGGCTGCGTGGTTTGTGCCATTGCTGGCGGTTGCACTTCTAAAAAATAACGTTCTCCAACCATCGGAGCCACAGCGGCAGACAGGCTGGAAGCCTATCCCACGCTTGTCACTTTTCTACTTTTTTATCTGATTTAAATAATTGAATGACCAATCTAAACATTTCATCGTCCAACAATCGATCTTGGATCGCCAAACGCACCTTGGCATTCGATTCAAGCGGAATTAGGCGCGTCTTCGAATTGGCCGCCTCCCTAAAGAATCCAATCAACCTGTCAATTGGTCAACCTGACTTTGATGTTCCAGCCCCAATTAAGAAGGCCTGTGTCGATGCGATCGAGCAAGGCAAGAACGCTTACGCTCCGACGCAAGGCATCGGGCCCCTGCGGGATAGACTTCAGTCCGACATCGATCGCAAGTATCAACATCCGGACCGGAAAATCTTCGTGAGTTCTGGCACAAGTGGTGGTCTGGTTCTTTCAATGCTCTCCATGGTCGATCCTGGCGATGAAGTGATCGTGTTTGATCCCTACTTTGTTATGTATGTGCCTCTTATTCAGCTTGTTGGCGGAGTGCCGGTACTCATCGATACGTATCCTAGTTTTCGCATTGACCTCGATAAAGTCCGGGACGCGATTACTCCCAAAACCAAGTTGGTTCTCTTAAATAGCCCTGGCAATCCAACAGGCGTCACCGCGACTCTAGAGGAGATTGAGGGGCTAGCGAAGTTGTGTGCCGAAAAAAACATCGCCTTAATATCGGATGAGATCTACAGCGGTTTTCAATTCTCTGGCCCCATGCGATCCCCTGCCGAATTCAATCCTAACACCATCGTCATCGACGGCTTTTCAAAAAGTCATGCGATGACAGGTTGGCGATTAGGTTATGTTCATGGTCCTAACGAAGTGATTCAGACCATGATCAAACTGCAGCAGTATTCTTTCGTATGTGCTCCAACGCCTA
>JANLUJ010000043.1:0-2508 GCA_031363425.1 Pirellula sp. | reverse complement strand
CGAACGGGGTCATATACAGGAAGTACTGCACCTGTGCAAAAACGAAACAATGTAGTACTGATATTTGATGCATCAGGTTCAATGCTTGCAAAGATAGGAAATGAAACCCGGATGGACATTGCGAAGAAAGCAGTCGGCGATTTCTTTGCAGGACTTGAAGGAAGTGATACTCAAATAAGCCTTGTGGTATACGGACATAAGGGCGACAACACTGAAACAAACAAACCTGCATCATGCGCAGGAATTGACGAACTCATCGATGCAAGTGCTCCATTGGCTAAGCACGATGTGCTCGTCCCAATGCTCAGCCTGCCGCGGATTCTTGGTACGACACCAGAAAACGTGCCCAATTCCGTCCCCTATTTGAAAGCGGAGCCAGCGAGGGTCAAGGTCTGGGAAGCCCGTCTTGCCCAAGACACTGGCTACAAGATTGGAATCGTTTGGCGGGGGAACCCAGGCTATAGTTCTGACCGAAGGCGGTCGGTTCATCTCGAGAATTTCCAGCCCATCGGGCAACTAACCCATGTGCGGTTTTACAGCCTTCAAAAAGAGGATGTGAGTGAGGAAATTGACTCGAACCGCGATCGATTCCAAGTGAGGAATTTTGGAAGTGAACTTGACAAAGATGGTGCGTTTCTCGATACGGCTGCCATCATGAAAAGTCTCGACTTGGTTGTCTCCGTGGATTCCTCGTCTGCCCATCTTGCCGGAGCCTTGGGTGTCCCTGTATGGCTGGCATTGGCGTATAGTGCTGACTGGCGTTGGATGCAAGATCGTGAAGATTCACCCTGGTACCCCACCATGCGATTATTCCGGCAATCGTCCATAAATGGCTGGGACGAAGTCTTTGAGAGGATGGCTGGAGAGTTAAAAACCCTCGTTATGCGATAAGCGTACCAAGGAAAAAAACAGAACCCGTCAGAAATTTACCTGCCCAATAAGAAAGAATGTACATGTCTTTTCTCGATCGATTTGATTCCGAATGGGGACCGAAACTCGGGGTCCGCGGTCAAAGCATGCGATGGGTATTCGAGTATTTAATTCAAAAAAAGCCTCAAGGGCATTTGATCATCGAAACCGGTTGTGCGCGCCAAGACAATTGGGCTGGAGATGGCCAGAGTACCTACATGTTCGATCAATTTGCAAAACACTGTCATGGCCGGGTGTTTAGTGTCGATATCAACCCGAGCGCGTGCGAGTATGCAAGGAGTATCGTAGGTGCTCAGACTTCGGTTCATGCTGAGGATAGCGTCGCGTTCCTAAAGAGGATTGGAGTTCAATTGGTGGAAGAGAGACGACAAATTGACCTGCTCTACCTTGACTCATTTGACTTAGATTTTGGTAACACTGTACCAAGTGCTGTGCATCATTTGCAGGAGCTTTGCGCGATTTCGCCGGCGTTGAACGCGGGTACACTTGTTGTAGTCGATGACTCCTATCGTCTGGTACGATGTGTGCGCACAGGTGCAAACGATGTTTCCATGATTGGGGATCAAGGTATTGACGGAAAAGCTAAGTTTGTCGCACAGTACTTTCAACAAATTGGAGTTCCGCTCTTCTTTGAAGGCTATCAATGTGGTTGGATAATCAAGTGAGAGATTGGAGCTTGTGCCGAATGGCAAATGAATAATCCGGGCCAGGCGGTATAATGGTCCTTCCTTAGCGGTCTTAATCCTTACCACTTGCAGCCAAAAGCAACACAAGAGTTGCCGAGAAAGAACTAGAAAGAACCTGAGAATGTCCCACGGATTATCTGAGGCCATCAGTGCATTTAAGGCAGGTCGGTTTCCCGAAGCCGAATCGGCATGTCGTCAACTGCTAGTAGGCGAACCAAACAATCCAGATGCATGGAATTTGATGGGTATTATTGCGGGTGTGGCGGGCGATCATCGAGGGGCAGTCGAACACATGGGTCGCGCGGTCAAGCTTTCTCCCAAAGTGCTGGAGTTTCGAAAGAACCTAGCACGAGCATTGATTCATCTGGGCCAATTGAAGGAGGCCGAGAGTGTGCTTCAACCTATCATGGCGTCGGCTCCAACCGCAGATGTTTGCTTTCTCTGGGGAATGATCATCGGGCAACAAGGCGATTTGGCGGGCGCAATCCAATCGGTACAGAAAGCGATCGAAAAAGCACCCAATGAGCCCGTATATCATTTTAATCTTGCCGAGCTCTTTCGACGTAATGGAGATTTTGAATTGGCAAGGCAGAGTCTTCGGAAAACCCTAGACATTGCACCCAATCACATTGATGCCTTAAATAATCTGTCGGGTCTTCAAATGGCTGACGGTCGTTTTTTGGAGGCGATGGGGTCAATACAGAAGCTACTCGAGGTGAACCCGAGATCGCTTCAGGCTTATTGCAATCTAGCAAGCTTGTTGGGAGCCGCGGGTGATTCGGGGGGAGCCGTACAAGCTCTTCGAAACGCGCTCATACTGCAACCCAATTCGGCCCGAGCGAAATACCAATTGGTGAACATGCTTGTTCGCGAAGGCGGACTTGAAGAGGCC
>JANLUJ010000002.1:0-8004 GCA_031363425.1 Pirellula sp. | reverse complement strand
GCCGTTGAGCTGGGCGAGGTTGCAGCAACGTCCTGGAATTGATTGCTTCGATCAAGTTGCTGGACTTGGTTCAATGGTCGGAAGACCATGGAATCTCCCTCAAACACAAGTCCGTACATCTCCGTCGATTGGCAATTGCCGCATTCTGTGCCGTTCATTATTTGGGGACAGGCCGCATAGGGAATGAATCCAAGGTAGCGAAAGCCATACAGGCGTTTGCGGCCACAGGAATCTCGACCAATGACCGATTCATAGTATCCCAACGGGACGTTGGTTGCTTGAATAGTAAACGTGGCTCCAGAGGCATTCCGAACCGACTTGTCATCAGGCGCTGACGCGGCAGCACTTTTGGCGATTGAGCCGATCAAGTCGGAAACGGCTCGTATATTTTCATTTGTTTTCGAATCAAGCTTTTGATTTACCGCAGTAAGGTTCCAACCATCTTCCAGTGTTATACTAACATCCGCTGTTCCGAAACCTGTTCGGACATCGAGCGCATATTCCTCTTCGAAATCGGGCAAGTACTGAAGTTGAATGTTGACGTATCTTATGTCAGGAACAGTGGTGGTGGTGACCGTCTTGTCGGATGAGTTGGTGATCTTCGCGACTTGACCAGACGTGACGAGTAGATAGGGCTTGGGTCGGTAGTATCGGATGCCCTGTTGATGCGGTTTCGGATTTGCGAGTACACGAATCCGTGGAGTGCAACCGGCGGAAAAGTAAACAACGCTTAACAAGGCTATAAAGCAAAGCGCGTTCTTCATTTGATCAGTTCCTTCTGAAATTTTGCGTATCACTTCCCTGTGACACGACTAAAATTCGGTACTTCAGTGGGTAGTCTGCTTTAAAAAAACAAGCAAAGAAGCATTTCGCCTCGTGTTGGGTAACGCTATGACGATTATTCCGTTTTTAGGACACTGTCATCCGCACGTTTCGCTTTTTCGCTGGCATTGCAATACAATGCGTCGACAACGTCCAACGAGCGTGATTTTTTAGAGGATCTTTCATGAGTTCAATTCCACAGGCACATCGAAAAAGGTATTTTTGCGCCGTATTGGCCATTCTGTTTTTTACTCTATCCAATCATGCAAAAGCCCAGCAGGCACTCGAACGCTATCAGTCTATTCCTCGCGATTCGCTAAGCCTGACATCGATTGATATCGCAGCGTTGAGAAATCGCAAAGAACTCGAAATGATACCATGGGAGGTCATTTCGGCGTTCGGAAAACAAGAGTTAGGAATCGATCCACTGCTGATTTCAACGGTTGACATCTCCGCTGGCATGCCGAGTGTAAATGGCCCTGAATTCGGCGCTAGTATTAAGACGACTGTACCCGTCGATATTGCGAAGTTGAACGATAAATTGTTCGCTGGAATTACGACTTCACCAAAGGCCAAAGACATGCAGGTTCGAAATGTGCACGGAGCCCCAATGAAAGTCGTTCAGTTTGATCCTCAAACGCTCTTGTTCGGAACTGAGGCGACTTTGAGAAGGGATTTGGACAAATTGGATCTCATCGATTGCTTTCGCCCGACGGGGTCAAATGTCGTAATCTTCGACGGATCGATACGTTTTCTCTCAAAGGACATCGATGAATTGGCGCTCGAAGCACTTGTCACCAGTTCAGGCGGAGAAAGATAATCATTGTCAGCTACGGCCGACTATTGATCTATATCACGCCGCCGTGGACACGGAATGGCGTCATGTGGCTAGGCTGATCGAGGAACCAAAATCGCTCCCATTCCTGAACCAAGGACCGGAGGTCTTCCGATGTGTAGATCATTTGCTCAGCTCGTTTGGCTGGATTGGCTGAGTAGATCGGCAATGCGCATCCAACCATAGGAAGCGATGAGCAACAAATCAATAACGCCAAACACATTCTACGACGCATGACCAATCCTCCGTGAAAAGTCTCGCAATGACCTTGTTTCAACCGTTCTGCCTTCAATCAAAGTGCTGGCAGGCTATGAATCCGAGCTATTCTCGTCTTCATCGTCTTCCAGCGTCACCTGCAATTTGCCGGACGCGATCTCATCGCGAATCTGCTGAGCAAGTGGACTACCCTCGATTGCGTTGACTTTCTGTTCCATGATCTTTCCAGGCTTGAATGTCACAACAAACTTCTCGGGGACCTCAACTTGACGTCCCGTTCGAGGATTGCGTGCCTTCCGTGCAGCCCGGGGCCGAACTTGGAACACTCCGAAATTACGGAGCTCAATTCGACCTTCTTCCACCAACGTCATCACAATCGCATCAAATGTCTTTTGGACAATTGTCTTGATCTGCTGCTGGTTTAGCCCGGTCTCATCGGAAATCGTTTTCACGATCTCTTTTTTCGTCACGACAGAACTCCTGGAGGAAATTCAAAGCGACCTAAGTCGTTTTGCTGACTGGGTTTAATTGGCCAGCAGTCTAGGTTCCTCAAGGTGGTTCGTCAAGGTCGTAGCCAATGAAGTCTATTCCCAATCGCGACGATCCGCAAAATCACTATTGGAGTTTTCGGCGGAACAACCCTCAAACTTGATGCAACCCATCAAATTTCGAAAATTCAGCCCAAAATTTGCGGTCAGCTCGCGCGTCGTGCTATTTTGCAGGAACCCACTGCCTTGGCTGCATGTTGCACGTCACGATCTCGCAATCTCCGTCCCGTTTTCCAGGAAGTATTGCGAGCATAACGGTCTCTCGGTTTTGCTCGCAATACTGGATTGCACAGTCGATTCCCATAACGAACAACCCGGTCGCCATTGCATCTGCCCAACCTGCTTCAGGATGCAATACAGTTACACTCAACATTCCGTCGGCCGGCCAGCCGGATCGTGGATCGATGATGTGACCGAATCGCTTACCTTTGAAATAGAAAAATTGATTTGCTGGGCCACTCGTCCCCAACGCTTGATCGTAAAGAGTCAAGTAACCAAGAATCCTCTCCGACTGTTCTGGGTGACGTACCGCGATTCGCCAGCCTTGTTCTTCACCACTGGGAGATTGGTTTCCGTTGCAGAGGATACTGCTTTTGCCGCCATGGAACGCGAAATCTACCACTCCATCTGCCTGCAAATTCGAGGCTGCGCAATCCAAAGCAAAGCCCTTGCCTATGCCACCCGGGTTAACTTCCAACGACTTCTTAAATCGAACTGTTCTATCTAAGGCGCATAGTTCAATGCTTTCCATACCGACTTGCAAGAGCGCCTGACCGATTTCGAAGTCCGTCGGCATTTTTCCTTGCCGGCGATAAAACCCCCAAATCTTAGAGAGTTTGGCCGCAGTCATGTCGAAAGCGCCATTTGTTTTTTCAAAGACAGCTAGCCCAAGTTCAAGCAATGCGAAGGTTGAATCCGATACTTTTACTGGCATCTCCAAGCAACGTTGGTTCACTACACTCAGTTCGCTACTTGGAATGTAGACGCTTAGCAATTGCTCCAAGAAAGTGATCGTATCCAAAGCCTTCATAGCTGCTTCAGGACCTTTGGTTGGCTTGCCCGGGTTCAACAGCACTTCGAAACGACATGCCATCGCATCGCGTCCAATTTCCAACCAGATCGCTTTATCGTTTTCCAACATACCTTATTCTTTAAAATCGGTATCTGGTTTTTCCAAAACCAACTCTTTGATCCAAATGTTTCGGTAGCGCACGTCGTGCCCCTCTGCTTGCAATTTTAGACCGCCGGGAACGTCGGTGATTCCGCGCCCGCCGTCATTGCCGCCATCGATGCCAGAGTTTGGGCCACCCCAAACCTTGGAAATACTGTGATTTGTATGGGCTTTCTTGCCGTTGAAATAGAGAGTAACCATCGGCTGTTCCTTAATCTTACCGTCTTGGAATCGAGCTGCGCGGAAGGTAATGTCGTAGGAGTTCCATTTACCAAGACCGTTGTAAAGGTCGTAGTCCGTGGCGGCTTCATTGATGATTGCCGCCATACCATGATTCGTCTTGTCACCGTCAAGAACCTGGATCTCGTAACGATTTTGAAGGTAGACTCCACTGTTCCCGCCAGCTTTGACGATTAAGAACTCGACGTGCAATCGAAAATCCTTGTACGCCTTCTTCGTTACAATGTCTGCTGCCCCATATTTGCCGCCAACTGCAGCTGGGTCATCGGTCATTACCGCCAATCCTTTATCGACGGGATCGTCAACGATTTTCCATTGGATTGGCATTTTGCTTGAAAATCGCGGCCCTTCCCAGTACATCCATTTCTCATCCAGCATCTCCCTTGACCCGTTGAGAATCATTTCCGCGCCAGGCAGCGGCTTCGCATTGACGCCGACATCGGCCATGCATTCGGTCGAGGCCGTGGCGCAAATCAGTATAGAAAGTGTTAAGAACGTGAAGTTATTGCGTGGCATTCGATGCTTCTCCAGAGTTAGTAAAGGATGTTATGTCAATTTGGATCGATTCAACCAATTTCCGCAAGCCGATTGCAATAAATTCCAAGGCGGAACGAATGGAACCAGATCCCCAACGAGCTCGGAGGCTTTCCTACTTTCGCATCATTGATTTAGTTGATGGGTCTTGGCCTAGCTCCGTGGGTAGCCAAAAAGCCCGAACGATTCACCGGTCAAGCCGGTGGGATTCAGAAATACCGCAGGCTTGTCCTGCTGGATTGGGCGTTCAAAGGCATCCGAGGCAGATATGCCACCTTGCCTCGCAGATAAGCTACAATGAATTGAATCTGTTGAACCAATCTTTCCCCAGCTGTTTGCTTCTCGATATCAGGACAGTGATATCGAGACCGTGTTGGATAAATCACATGAAATGCCAAGGCTTCCTAATCTTTTTTTTGTTCGGTATCTTTTTAGTTACGGCAAATTCTCTCGGGGCCGAAACAGGTAAATCGTTTGGTGACCTCAAGCTAGCCGCGCTGGACGGTCAGGAAATTGATCTTAGGAGATCCGAGACAATTTATGTCCTTGCCTTCCTAGGCAATGAGTGTCCAGTCGCTCGATCCTACGCCCAACGTTTGGAGGCCATGGCTAGAGACTATTCGGGACGTGGCGTTCGATTTGTCGGCATCAATAGCAACCCACATGACTCGGCGGCGGAACTGAATCAGTTTGTTGAGGAACTTTCGCTGAGCTTTCCATTTGCAAAGGACCAAGACCAAAATCTAGCAAGGCGATTCGGCGCAACTCGAACAGCTGAAGTGGTCGTGCTCAATGCGACCCGGGAAATCGTTTATCGTGGACGAATTGACGACCAATTTTCGCCTGGCATTAAGCGTTCGGCACCAAGTCGAATGGACCTTCAAAATGCCATCGAAGAATTGCTTATTAACAAGCCTGTCTCGGTCGTTTCGACTCAACCCGTCGGCTGTTTGATCACCTATCATCCACAGACCATTCGCGAAACCGACATCACTTTTTGCAAAACAATTGCCCCGATTCTCTATGCAAATTGCCTTGAGTGCCATCGTTCGGGTGAGATTGGGCCGTTCGACATTTCAAGCTATGATGAAGTGGTTGGATGGGCTGACATGCTTGTGGAAGTCATCGAACAGAAGCGAATGCCGCCTTGGCACGCCGACCCGAAACACGGCTCGTTTAAGAACGCTCGGCAGATGCCCGAACGGTCTCTTGAAACCATCCGAGAATGGATCGCTGCTGGAATGCCATTTGGCAAGCCGGAAGACCTGCCTTCCAAGCCGACTTTTCTCGACGGATGGCGATTGCCAAGACAGCCAGACAAAGTAGTCGAGATGCGAGACAAGCCGTATGCAGTTCCCGCCGATGGTTCGGTGGACTACCAGTACTTTGTTGTTGACCCTGGCATACGGGAGGACAAATGGATTACAGCAGCGCAGGTGATTCCTGGCAGCCCCGAGGTCGTGCACCATGCGATCGTTTTCGTTCGTCCGCCAGATGGGGAGAGCTTCACCGGCATCGGCTGGCTTACCGCGTATGTTCCTGGCCAGCGCGCGACGCAGTTTCCACCTGGATTCGCTCGACGCATACCTGCGGGTTCGAAATTCGTATTTCAAATGCACTACACCCCGAACGGCAAAGAGCAATTCGATCAAACGAAGATCGGTCTAAACTTTATCGACGAGGCATCGGTAACCCACGAAGTGTTTACGCTTGCCGGCATCGACCAGGAATTTGAAATTCCACCCAATACTGCAGATCATGCTGTCGATGCAAGTGTTTCATGGCTCCCAAAAGATGGCATGTTACTTGCTGCCATGCCGCACATGCATCTTCGGGGTAAATCGTTTCAAGTACGAACTCGCAGTGGCGACAACGAATCCATCCAACTGGATGTTCCACACTACGACTTCAATTGGCAACACACGTACGAATGGAGCGAACCAATCCCTTTAAGCGATATCGATCATTTGTCTTTTACAGCAACGTTCGACAACTCCGTAGCAAACCCATTTAATCCCAATCCAAAGGAATACGTCATGTGGGGCGACCAAACCTGGGAGGAAATGGCCGTCGCTTTCTTTGAAGTCGCACGACCTCGCTCCCTTGGTTTTTCGGAAAAGCCGGGACGCACAATGAGGTTAGGCAAATCTGCTGCCGATGAAAACGGTGTCGAATCAAGCGAAACGGCCGACGAAAAGGCGATTGCTTTTGCTGACGATTTCTTGTCTCGATTCGATGCCAATGGTGACCGCATGATTGTGAGAACGGAAGTTCCTCGGATTGTGCGGGACTACTCGTTTTGGACCATAGACGCGAATCGCGACGGTAAAGTTACCCGCGACGAATTGTTGGACTCGGCAAGGGCTCGACGTGGCCGATAGCAATTCGACTCCAATTTCCGCGCGGTTGTTTTCAGCCATCATCGATTATCCGCGTTCAGGCTTGCTACTGCTCATTTTCCTAACGGCACTTGCGTTGGCAGGATACTATCGCCCTACCTGGCCCAAGGAGCTCTATGCTGTTTGGGTCTCGCCGGCAGGCTCATTGGTCGAGAGTGCGACTGAACCGTTGCCCGGTCGTACCGCTGTTCGTTCGGCCAACGTGCAGCGAGCGTCTCTAGGCAGAGCGGACGCCTTTGTCATTGTCGAGTCGGACCAAATATTCACCAGGGAAGGTGCAGTCGCGATACGTGAGATCGTTGAAGCCTTGGAGCAACTGGAAACCGTTGCAAGCGTAACTTGGTTAGACCAAGCTCCGCCGCTGAACATCTTTGGCTTGCCCGAGCCGATTTTGCCGCGTGGACAAGCCTCGGTTCAAAGGTTCGCAGCATCCAAAGAGCGAGCTCTTAAGCATCCGCTGGTTGTTGGGCAATTGCTCTCGAGCGACGCAAAGACACTACTGCTTTCGATTAGTTTCGACTGGCTGTATGTTCGCCAAGACTCCGATTGTACAGATACGTTGATTCAAGTGGCTCAGCAAGTTGCCTCAAAACATCCGTCGGTTGCGATGCAATTTTCAGTGACCGGCGCTGTTCCTTTGCGGCTGATGATGATCAAGAATCAAGAAGCCAATCAATTGAAATTCCAGTTGATTGGTTATGGCATGATCCTACTGATGGCTGCGATCCTTTTCCGTGGAATCTCGGTCGTGTTTGTCGTGGCAGCGGCTCCAGCCTTAGGCGTCTTTTGGACCTTGGGATTCCTTCGTTACTTTGACCTGCAGTTCAATCCGTTTAGCGACGTCATACTACCGATTTTACTTGCTTTGGTTGGGTTCACCGATGGTGTGCATATGATGGTATACATACGTCGGTGTCTAAGCGAAGGCATGGCGCCACGGGACGCTTGCAAGAAGACATTGGGGGCTGTCGGACTAGCTTGTTTTCTTACATCGCTTACCACCGCAATCGGAATGGGGTCGTTGATCCTAGCTCACCACAAAGTTGTCATTGAGTTTGGTTGGTCATGCGTGCTAGGGGTGGCTGCAACCTGGATCTCTGTCATGTTGGTGATCCCTTTGGTTTGCTGTACCCGTTGGAGCAAACGACTTGCAAACGGTGCAGATCGAGGCATGGTCGACAGCCACTTGCAACGCATTGGACCCTGGATTGGCTTGGTCGTTCGAAATGCCAAGGCGAT
>JANLUJ010001425.1:0-3926 GCA_031363425.1 Pirellula sp. | reverse complement strand
AAAAGAAAAAACGATTTGAGTAACTGTTTCATTTTAAAGGAACCTTGCAACAAGAAATGGGGTTAGCAAAACCGAAATTGTAGCGAGTTCATACCGACCTATCGTCACAACAGTGTGAACCCTTGAAAACAAGGTTGGATTGTGCGTGGTCTTTTCGGCAAAGGGCCGTGGTCCTGCGGCGTGTACTTGCCTTGACGATGTTTTATCGCTATTTTCGCATCGCAAACATCCATTGGAAATCCGCTGCCCCCTTTTTGGCCCTGAAATGAATTCTTCAAAACCCTTCAAGACGGTCATCGGGCTGGAGGTCCACGTTCAACTCAAGACTCAGACCAAGCTGTTTTGTCGCTGCAGTACTCAATTTGGTGCTCCGCCCAACACTCAAGTCTGCCCAGTCTGTCTCGGACTACCTGGAGCGCTCCCAGTCCTAAATGCAAAAGCAATTGATCTAGCGGTTCGAGCTGGAATCGCACTTCAAAGTAAAATCGCACCGTTCACTAAGTGGGATAGGAAAAATTACTTCTACCCGGACCTCCCTAAAGGCTATCAAACCAGCCAGTTTGACTTGCCCATTTGTGGTGGAGGCTACTTGGAAATTGATACGCATGATCCTGTTACTGGTGAAGCGACGCGAAAAAAGATTAAGCTTGTTCGTGCACACCTGGAAGAAGACGCAGGCAAGAGCATGCACGACGAAGTGGCCGGCCGAGCCGATACTCGAATCGACCTTAATCGGGCAGGAACACCACTACTCGAAATCGTGTCCGAGCCAGAGCTTTCTAGCGCAGAGGAAGCGAAAAACTATCTGACCGAGATGCGACTCTTGATGATGTTTTTGGGAATCACCGATGGCAACATGCAAGAAGGCTCGCTACGAGCCGACGCCAACGTCAATCTGCATCTGGAGCGGGATGGAAAGACAATTGCGACGCCCATCGTGGAGATCAAGAACTTAAATAGCTTCCGTGCAGTAGAGCGGGCGGTGCTATTTGAATCGAAACGGCAGTACTCTGTATTTCAAGAGACCGGACTTACGATCGGCCAATCCCCCAAACAAACGAGAGGCTGGAATGATGCCGCGGGTGAAACCGAGATGCAGCGTGAGAAAGAGGATTCCGCTGACTACCGCTATTTTCCTTGCCCCGATCTCGTGCCTGTGATTTTGGCGGCAGAAGACATCGAGCTAGCAAAAGCAGCCGCAATGAAAACGCCTGCGACGGTTCGCAAATCTCTTATCGAGGTATATTCGCTCAAATCGAGCGAAGCCGAAGTACTAGTTCAACAAGGCCGTTCGGTGATAGATTACTTCGAGTCGCTTGTGAAACAAGGAGCTTCGCCGAAGCGTGCGACGTCTTGGATGTTACAAGATGTATTACGTTATCTTAACGAAAACGGTATCGAAATCGATGCCTATCCAGTTCCAGCCGAATCGCTTGCGAAAATGCTGTGTGCAATTGAGCGTGGCACATTGGATACGAGTCGCGGGAAAGAAGCGCTAAGCAAGATGATCGACGAGCCTGCGCTCACAGCCGAAAAGGCCATTGAATCACTTGGGATTGCGCAAGTAGACACCAATGAATTGGAAAAGTTGTGTCGGCAACTCTTGTCGGAGAACCCCGACGTTATCGACAAGGTTCGTGCAGGCAATGATAAGGCATTGGGTGCGTTGGTCGGCCCAGCTAAGAAGAAAAACAAGAATGTGGATCCAAGGCAGGTCCAAGAGATTTGCCGTCGAATGATCGAAGACGGGCGTTTGTAGTCAATATGTGGTGTTGAGTGACAAAGGAAAGGGGGACCACTCGTTCCCCGGCTCTGCGGCTCTGCCTGGGAACGCACTGCCGTGGAGGCTCCTGCCAAATGGCACTCACTTTGCAATTGGCGCAGGCAAAATACTGAGCCGCGGGCGCTAGCCGCGTTACGGTTTCCCAGGCAAACACGGTTGTCGCGGCTAGCGCCCGCGGCTCAATTTGAACAAAGTGAGTGCCATTGGGCTCCTGCCTCCGGAGTTCACAAACTAAGGAGGCATTTCGGCGAGGCGGAGCCTCGCTTGCATTGAGTTACCAGGCACTGCCGCAGAGCCTGGTAACTAGATTGCACAGTGCAACAAAACTTGCAATCCGTGGCACTAGAAGTTTCCAAATACTGAGATTATCTTGTCCCATTTCCAACCGATACAACGACTGCTCCATCCGGAAGCACCATGCCGGGTCGTAAATCTCCGGTTGGCTGACCATCTGCCGAAACTGGTCCCGAATAAACATTGGAATTGCTCTGCGGTGCGCTCTGTACCACTACACTCGGCCTACTGACCACGTACGGTGTTGAATATGGAGTCACATACTGCGGAGCGACGTAGCCCGTTGAGTAGGTAGGCGAGTAATACGATGGCGAGGAATTGTAGTAGTTCGAATAACCCAGCCCCGAATACCCTAGGTTGGAATATCCAAGGCGTGAACCGCCATAGCCATAGCCATAGTTCGATCCGTATAGCCCACCAAAACTTGAATAACTCCCCAAACCGATACCGATGCCTCCAGTACCATAGCCACCGTAACCACCATAGCCACCGTAGTAATTGTGGGCCGAATGGTGAGTGCTACCCACGTGAGACGAGCCCATATGCGTTCCACCGACGTGTGAGGATCCCATATGAGAGCTTCCCATATGCGTACCACCAGCGTGCGATCCACCACTGTGCATTGCACCGCCGGCGTGTCCGCCACCAGAGTGTCCGCCACCACCATGACCGCCACCGTGTTGCCCGAACGCCGTTGTAACTGTGCACAGACCGATGCCGGCCACAAAGCAAAATGTCGACGCGTTCTTCAACCAAGAATGTCTCAAAAATCGATTCAACATGACTCTCTCCAAGGCAAGCGTTGCATGCCAATAAGTGTGTTTGATTACAAGAATACATTGAACAGTGCAAACGCAGGACCGAATGGTATGCAGTGCGAAAGCACTCGTTCAAAGTCAGTAGGCAAATCGAATGCCAACGATCCCTGCGTTCCGGCAATTTGCCAATGCTGTAAATGATTGGCTTCACCCTTTACTCTATTCCAACAATAGCAATCTCAATCAACTCTTTCAGCTTTGTAATGAAACGCAGCCATTATTGTACAGATCGCGTATGCCATTTCGAAGAATCACGCCTCAAAATGATCGCCTGCAATCCTAATGTGAGAACAAGTTGGCAAACTTAGAAATCCAGCTGGCAACGCATCCCATAGGCGTCGGTCTGCGAACTGATGATGTTGTTGGAAAGGATTGTGCCGTTGCTCGTCGGCCTTGAGTCCGCCCACGAATGGATGTAGTTGAATACGCATTTGCAATTAGGATTCACATACCAGTTCAAGCCCGCAGTCATGTTCTGCATCATTCCGCCTTGTATTTGTTTGTCCGTCACATCGAGATAGGACCAACGTCCGGCGATTTCCCAGGCACCCCAACCGCCACCACTTTTCGCAACACTATGAAACGGAATGATGCGATCGATCGCACCTGCTTTTCGATCGTAAGGTCGATGCTCCCCGGTCAGAAACCAACCTACTTGCGAGTAAGCACCGTTCAAGAACGCGTTTCCACTGCCGGTAGTATCAACAAAGCACCCCATGGCTTCGCTTTGCCAAGAAAGCGGACCGCGCACCCACATCGATTCCAACCCGAAAGTTTGGGTCAAACTCGAGCCAATCGTACCTGTGTCTACGAAGAAAGGGGTTCCGTTCGCGACCGATGGAACAGGTTGTCCGCTCGTGCCGATGGGTGAGCCAGATGGCACAACAAATTCGCCAACGAATATTTCAGGTACACTTCGGAATCGAACTCTTTCGTTGGGTGGTGCATTGAGAAAATACCCGGCCCCGAGATGCAGGTAGTCTTCTCCTTTTGCACCATCATGCCATAGCAAATGAGTTAGTCGACCGGCG
>JANLUJ010001423.1:0-1349 GCA_031363425.1 Pirellula sp. | reverse complement strand
TCGGTGTGCATCGACTTGATCAAAGTCATTTCGTCAGCGATTCCGCCGATCTTAGAAATCATCTGGCTCAGCGGGATGCCCGACTGGCCGTATTGTTGAAAGGGCTTGATGGCCGGGACACAGGGCCATTTGGCGTAACCGCTCGACATGGTGGAAAGTCGCGTCGAGCCCCGTATCGAATCTGGAATGTCTTTTCCCGCCATGTCTCGCAAAGTAGGCTTGTCGTCGAACAAATCGACATGCGATGGTCCACCACCTTGCCATAGCAAAACGACACGTTTGGCCTTGGCCAGATGATGCGGCAAATCGGGCAGGCCATTCGTAGCACCATTGAGCATTGGTGCGTCGCCAAGCGACTGTTGACCAAGCAGCGATGCGAGTGCAGCGACACCAACACCACTTGCGGCCGAGCCAAACAACTGACGCCGATTGACTCGATCTAGATTTTGCTGGCAAAGGTTTTCCATTATTGTCTCTTTCAAATCGCCAGCGTCTCGGCGAGACGCTGCTACGTGAACCATCACTCGCGCGTCATCGCTTCATCCAAGTTGAATATTGCCAAGCACAACGCGGACAACGCGGCGTGGTTGGACAAGTCCAGTGTTTTGTCTCTCGGAGCATTTCCCGCTTCAACGAACGCCTCCGCTGCGGCACGATCGTTGGAATAGATGGCCAGCTGTTTTTGCATTGCGACTCGAAGAATCTCTAGATCTTTTTCACGAGGAGCTCGACCTAACACCGAGCGAAACACATAGGCCATTTGCTCCAAATGCGAATCGGAATGACGCATGCCCTTTTCTGCCAAGACTCTAGCTGCCTCGACCCATGTCAGATCGTTGAGAGTCGTGAGCGCATGAAGAGGTGTACTTGTAGCCGATTGGCGCACTCGACAGGTCTGACGATTCGATG
The DNA here is from genome assembly GCA_031363425.1 of Pirellula sp. GTDB lineage: Bacteria > Planctomycetota > Planctomycetia > Pirellulales > Pirellulaceae > JBKCUI01. The sequence continues at coordinate 440 of JANLUJ010001423.1, read as the reverse complement.
CATCAAACATGTTAGCTGGACCAACAGTGCGTCGCCAAAATGTGTAGAGGCTGCGCCGATACAAATCGTCTCCCTTCGATGCAGGATAAGTAAAATCCCGTTCCTTCGTAATGGCCAATGATTCCCAAATGCCATCCGGTTGATAGGGATAGACTGGCATGCCTGCAATGCGTTTGTCCAAGAGCTGAGCGGCAGACAATGACCAATCACGCATGATAAGCGATGGCATACGAAAACGACTCGCTCGCGCGTACAATCGATTTTCAATATCTCGAGTTCGGAGCTCTGGCGTCACACGGCTTGTTTGTCGATAGGTCGCACTGTTAAGAATGATCCGTTGCATGGCTTTCATGTCCCAATTGGATTCCCTGAATTCGACGGACAACCAATCCAGTAACGCCAAATGAATCGGATACTCACTTTGAACGCCAAAGTCCTCC
>JANLUJ010001406.1:0-1475 GCA_031363425.1 Pirellula sp. | reverse complement strand
GGTTTCACGCCAAGCAATCCATGGACTACGGAACCAAAGTAGTCGGAGGAGTTTCTCCCGGAAAAGGTGGAACCTTCATTGAAGAGGATAAATACAAGCTTCCTCTTTTTAATACGGTGAAAGAAGCTGTCGAGAAATCGCTCCAATCCGGAGCGAGCGGGATTCTCGACGAGTGCGTTGTGAAGTTTTTGTTGGTCGGCGTTCGATTCGATCTCTTGATCGGACAACAATTGAGTCGCCATCGCGTTACTCCTTGATTGGAGACTTCGGACCGCAGCTCACCCAAGCGCGTTTGAAAATCCGAAATAATCTACTGGGAGAACGCTAATACAATTGCCGTGCCGCGATTGGTTGCGATGCGAATGACGATTTGCAACCCGTTACTGCTTAGAGGGTTGCGGCATTGAGAATTCTGGATTGTCCGTGCCTAGTTACGAATTCGCAGTGAACCGCCTGCGGCGAGGTGCAGGGACGGGACTGCGGCCCACTTTCGCCTCAATGATTTAGATGATAGCTCTTGGGCTAACTCCGCGTGTAGCCGAAAAGCCCGAACGATCCACCGGTCAAGGAGGTGGGATTCAAAAATACCGCAGGCTTGTCCTGCTGGATTGTTCTGCTTCCAAGCTAAACAAGGCGAACGGCCCTACGTTTTTCCACGCGTCGGAAAGTGGGAACTAACGCGATCCTCTCAAGAATAGAGTTGGATGGCTTTGACGATCGCTTCCATGTCGTTGGGGACGGCGATCGCACGGTTCGCAAACGAGGCTCGCGAAACGCCTCGGCTACCCAAGACTTCGTTGAACTTGTCCTGGTCTGTCGTATGATACGCTACTGTAGCGGTTGGATCCTTTAGCTGATGCCCCGTTAAGATACAAACCACGCGGTCATCCATACCGATGACACCTTGTTGACGTAGCAGTTTCGCTCCCGCAACGCTTGCCGCGCTAGCTGGCTCGCAACCGATTCCTCCTGCACCAACCTGCGCTTTTGCGTCGAGGATTTCTTGGTCGGTTACCTTGCGTACAACTCCATCGCAGACCTCCAGAGCTCGCAGACATTTTTTCAAATTCACGGGACGGTTGATCTCGATGGCGCTCGCAATCGTGTCGGCTTTATGTTTGGCTTTGTCCATTTCGTCGTAATACCAGCAAGCGATCTCCATGCGTGGTCGGCCTCGGTTCCAACGAAGATTGCGATGGTTGTAGACTACGTCAAGGGTATCGGCTCCTGCAGCATTGATAACAGCCAATCGAGGAATACGATCAATTAGCCCTAATTCCTTAAGCTCCATAAAGGCTTTGCCGAATGCGCTGCTGTTTCCAAGATTTCCGCCGGGAACCACTATCCAGTCTGGTACTTCCCATCGAAGCGCTTCGAGCACTCGGTACATGATTGTCTTCTGCCCCTCGAGTCGGAAGGGATTGATGCTGTTTACCAAATAGATGCCAAGCTCCTTCGAGACCTCTTTGACGCGG
>JANLUJ010001005.1:0-7471 GCA_031363425.1 Pirellula sp. | reverse complement strand
CACGCAATACCATGGCTCGCGGTGGTGAACCCGCGGAAGAAAGGTGCAGTTCATGAATAGCACCTTTCTTGCCGCTAAGTGCGTCGGAAATCGTACGATTCAGCAATTCGACTGCTTGGGCATGCGATAGGTTCGTAGGCGTATCTATGCCGATAAGGTGACGACGAAGCTGTCGGTGGACCGGGCTGTTGACTTGAAGATGCTTTGAATCCTCATCTGGAACAACACTTTCTTGAGACATTGCCTCAAGCGAAGATTGCGTCAAAGCTTGCAACCACTCCTGATGGACCGCTGCAAATAGCTCTCCGTATGCATCGGCCACATCGGTCATCGACTTAGGCATCTTCTTTGCGAGCGACTCCAACACTCGCGGATTGATTTTGGGGGACTTTGCCCGCAGACTGTGCATGTCCTTTGGTTTCAAGGTTTCTTGGTTCTCTTTTTCTCTCAATTGGATCCATTCGGCAGCGTTCATGCCAAAATTCTCTGCGTTCAAGACTGCGAGACTGCGCCAAGCACCAAACACCGGATCGTCCGCAGGCATGGCGGCTAGATACGTTCGCCAACGATTGAGCACCAGCGGACGAACGTCATCCGTACGATAAGAAAGGAAGCCTGTGGAAAGATCCTGTTCTGGAGTTCCTTTGGCAAGTTCTCGCAGATAAAGACCGACCTGCATTCGTAATCGATTTCGCATCACCTCGCTCTGATCGTATGCCATGTCATCGTATTCGATTTGCAGGTCCCTAAGGTTGCGTTGGTATTCGATGGTCCCTGTCGTCCGAGGTACCTCGCCAATGACTGGCAAGATTTCCGGAATGCTGCTGCTTGCAAGAGTCGCGTAGAGCGAGTAATAGTCTTTCGCGGAAATAGCATCGAATTTATGATCGTGGCAACGTGCACACGCAACGGTTACCCCCATCAAGCCACGCGTTACGACATCGATCTGATCGTCGATCACATCATGGTGATTTCGGTACTGCATTCCGACGGTAAGAAATCCCAAAGCGGCAAGGGACGGGTCATTGTCGGTGAGACCCAATTGATCCGCAGCGATTTGTTCAGTCACGAACTTGTCGTATGGCTTATCCTCATTGAAGGCGTGAATGACATAATCGCGATACGCATAGGAAAACGGAAAGGAAGTGAAGCCGATGGCACTTCCACCATGCGTGTCCGCATATCTAGCGATATCTAACCAATGCCTGCCCCATCGTTGCCCATACGCTGGCGACTCAAGAAGCCGATCAAGAATCCTCTCGAAAGCCGTAGTGGAGTTGTCGTTGACAAACGCTTGAACTTCTTCCCATTTAGGAGGAACACCGAGAAGATCGATCGTAACCCGACGAATCCATTGTTGGCGGCCAATGGATTTTGTCATCCCTAGCCCGCGGGCCGCAAGTTCCTTGACGATGAAGGAATCGATATCGGAGAAACATTGATCGGCGTCAGTCTCAGGCACCATGTTTGGAAGCGGTGGTACTTCCGGCTTGAGGATTGGCTCAAAAGCCCAATGCCCTTGGTAGCGAGCTCCTTCCTCAAGCCACTGCCGCAACAGTTCTATCTCCTTTGAACTCAATCGCTTGCCAGTTGCGGGAGGCGGCATTCTTCCATCTTCGTCGTCCGAAATGATCCGTTGAAACAATTCGCTTTCGAGGCCGCCGGCCATCGCCTTTTCCTTTGCGCTTTTTTCAAGATCAAGGCGCAGGTCGCCTTGGCGTTTGCTCGCGTCGGGGCCGTGGCATTGGAAGCAGTACTCGGCAAGAATCGGACGAATTTGTCGATTGAATTGAACTTCGTCTCCCATGCACTTGCTAGCAAGGCCGGTTAGCAAAATGACCAACGAAGTCTGCAAGTAGTGTTTCGAGATATCAACAAAGGCAAGTCGAATCATTTTTCCTCGCCCGTTGTGCATCGGTAGTCCATGTTTGTGAATTCGAAATGGGTACACCCAGGCTTGCATTATACCACGGTGATTGTCGTTTTTCGGGCACCGGCGATTGTCGACTAATTTTTTAATTTTTGCCGGATGCGTTCTGCCATGCGTTCCAGGTCCACGTCTTTTGATAGATCCTCTTCGGTTTTTTTGCAAGCGTGCATAACCGTGGTATGATCGCGTCCTCCGAAGTACTGACCGATGTTCTGAAACGAGACGTCCGTCCATTGACGCATCAGCAACATCGCGAGGCCACGCGCGCGAACAACGCTCGATTTGCGACCTGGCCCTCGCAGCGACTCCATCGTGATTTGCATTTCTCTCGCAACCGCTTTCGCGATATCGGAAGTGCTTGGCGCCGTTGCTATCTGGGAGTCCACGAGATTGTCGATCATGCGCTTGGATTCTTTCTTGGTACGGCCTGGTGCCACGCGATCTTGATGCGACCATCGAATGAGAATCCCTCTCAATTGTAGCGGAGACATCCCCTCCTGCAATTGAGCTCCGATTGAATCAAGATCCGGATTGCTGATTTCAATTTTGGAATTTGTCGCGAGGAGCCTCATGATTTCTAATTGGGTCACGCTACTAGGAAACGATATCGGCAGACTGTGTCCGCCATTGAGCCGACTCGACAGAGACAATCGCAATTTGGGAATCAGAGTTGCAAGTTCGCTGGCTGTAACAATGATTGCTCCGCCGTCGCTAGTAATTCGCTCAATAGTCGAAACCATTTCCGCTTGCGCCGATGGCTTGGTCGACAGCTCGTGAATATTATCCACAACCAAGCAACTGCATTGGCGATGGAGCTGGCGAAAACGATCCATGTCGTCGGCGTCAATTGCACGGGTAAAAGCTTTGGCAAAGTCGGATCCGCTGGTCAACGTTACGGTTCGGTCATTGGACTCGTTCGTCCATCGAGCTGCGATCGTAAGTGCCAAAGCTGTCTTCCCGACTCCACTTGGACCGTAAAGATACAATGGGGATCGATTAACAAGTTGCTCAATTCCTATTGGAGACAAGCATTCGACGACCAATTGATTTTCTGGGCCAGCTACAAAAACGTCTAAGAGTGGCGTTGCACCTATGAGACTTGCAAACGAGCCTTTGCGCATTCGAGGCTGTTGTAACGTAATTACGGTGAGCGAATTACTGAGCAAGTTCATCGGTGCCGCGATTGGAAAGCTTTCAAGCAGAATACGTCATTCTGCGGTATCTAAATAAGGGTCCTGCCCCATCTCCCGTTGAATCTTAGTTCGTTCCTTCTCATGGTGCAGCAGCGCCATCCGATCTATGAAGTGTTTCCTCTCAACTTTTCGTTGCGCAAGGCGGAATCTTGACGCTTGGCCAGTTAGCGAACCACCTGATTTACCTAAAGATTTAAGCCTCTCGGACGGTTTTGCTCCGAAACCGCTCTTCAAGATATCATCGTCCATGGACAGATACTGCCTATAGGTACCAGGATCACCCTGACGTCCACAACGCCCGATCAATTGCCGATCGATTCTAGCGGCATCGTGTAGCTCGGTGCAAATAACCATCATGCCACCGATTTCACGAACGTCATTTTCTAGTTTGATGTCGGTACCTCGACCAGCCATGTTCGTCGCAACGGTGATTTGGCCTCGCCGACCTGCGTTGGAAACGATTTCGGCCTCGCGTTCAATTTCGTGGGCGTTGAGGACTTGGACCTGGACGTTTTCTTTGCGAAGCATATCGGCCAGGATCGACGACTTGTCGATGGATCGCGTCCCGATGAGTACGGGTCGTCCCAACGCATGGACCTTGAGAACTTCTTGGACAATGGCTCGGAATTTTTCGGTCATGTCGTGGCAGACGACATCGGGGAGCCGTTGTCGTTTGGGTGGGCGATTGGTGGGGACCTGTACTACAGGTGTCTTGTAGATTCGGCGCAGCTCCCGGGCGCTGGACGCAGCGGTACCGGTCATGCCAGCCAAGAATCGATATCGTAAAAACAAATCTTGAACGGTGATGCGGGCTGCTTGTCCACCCGGAACAGTCACTTCTATTTTTTCTTTCGCTTCGAGGGCTTGGTGGATACCATCCCGCCATTTTCGACCTTCAGCAAGCCGTCCGGTGAATTCATCAACAATGACGATTTCGCCATCGATAACCACGTATTGTCGCTCTAGGTGAAAGTCGCGGTGAACCTTGATGCCGCGTTCCATGTACTCGTAAAGATCTACTAGAGCAGCTAAACGAATCTCGTCGCTGCGCGGAATGGATCGCACGTACTGGCGGCCCTTGGATGTCAGTTCAATCTTGTTCTTTTCTTCATCGATCGTGAAGTGTTCTTTCAATACGAAGGATGGAGCGTGCTCTGCGGCCCACTTGAAAGTGGAAATGACAACTTCACGCGTTTCGTCACCAAGCGATCCAATGATCAATGGAGTTCTCGCTTCATCGATCAAGATACTATCGGCTTCATCGACCAAGCAAAAGTGCATTCCTCGCTGGACAGGTTGCTCGCCCGCAGATGTCCATCGTTCCTGCGATCCGCTGCCGAGGAAGTCATCGACGGCTCGTCCTTGAGCCCGCATGAGCAAGCGATCTCGAAGAAAGTCGAAGCCAAATTCCTTTGCTGTTCCATAGGTAACGTCGGCAGCATAGGCTTTACGTCGTGTGTCTTGATCGTCTGGAGTCAAGACAACTCCAACCCGAATGCCCATCAAGTCAAAAATGGGCCTCATCCAATTGGCGTCGCGTTCGGCCAAGTAGTCGTTCACGGTAGCTAGATGCGCTCCCTTGCCTAGCAACGAATGAAGGATCAATGGCAATGTCGCGGTTAACGTTTTTCCCTCGCCAGTTTGCATTTCAGCAATGCACCCGTGAAACAAACAAATGCCCCCGAGTATCTGGGCATCATAATGGCGCATGTTCAAAGCACGACGACCAGCCTCGCGTATCAATGAATAGGTTTCAGGGAGCAACGTGGAAAGGGCTTCACCGCTCTTGGAACGATAAATGAGTGAAAGTGCTTCCTTTCGCACCTGTTGATCGGACAATTCTCTCCGATGGGTTTCCCAAGCGTTGACGGCCCGCGTCTGTTCTAGCCATTGATTGATTTTGATCTGGGCGACGCCGGGTATCGACCAACCCGATGATACGTGCGGACGGCTTGGCAAATGCAGTTTACGTTCGCTGCCAGCTGGCGCGACGTTCGATTTGGATGGCTTGTCGGGTGCAGGGTCAATCAAACTGGACATGGATTCTTCGTTGTACGGAGCACCGTCTAGCGGCATGTTCAAGTGGATGAATGCGATCAACGACACGCACCTCTATTGTATGCATCCCAAACGAAATCGTCCGAAATTTCATTATCGCATTCATTCCAAACACGAGATGTTACGCCGATTTGCACACAAAAATCCGGTTGGGGCAATATAGGGGGACTGCGAGGAATTTTCCGCAAGTTCCCTTTTGTCCTCAGTTTCCGGTGGATCCTACCGATCCAATTATGCGAACGGTACGCAAGCCATCGCTTAGCGAGAAAGAAATTATGAGAAAAAACCGAATTAAGTTGACCCTGATTATTGCCTCTCTGTGTGGAACTAGTAGTTCAGTAAACACATTTGGGCAAGACTATTCCACTTCAGGCCCCATCTCGAGCGTTGGTCGCATCGGTGACGGCGGCGTACAAACATCGGCAGCTGACGCCACATCCGAACATGACGCACGACCTGCTGCGTTTCGTTCGAATGTTGTTGCAGACAATGGTTTGGGTGAATCCTATTCCAACAGTTCCACGAAATTCACTTCCTACAACGCACCCTCCATGGGTAGTTCGGAATACGTCGGCTCCTGCGGAGCAGCTCCCTGCGGAACTTCCGCTGGCGGCTCAGGCTGTTCGAACAATTCCTCAGGCTGGTTCGAAAGCGAAACGCTTTTGTGGTGGCCGAAGAGTTTCGGCGGCGGACCACTTGTCGTTGGGGGGAATACTCCTAGCGTGAATCCGACAACCCCCTTGGCTGGCGGACCAAACAATCCGGTTGGCAATGAATTGCTGGTCGGAATGCGGCTCAATTTGGGTGTTTGGACAGATTGCAATCAAAACTTTGGGGTTGGAGCACGAGGGTGGGGAATCCTCACCGACGGCACCAACAGGACGTTCACAAACGGCGGCAATTCAACCGGTATCCCGTTCTTTAACACTTCTATCGGAGCGCCCGACACGTTTCTTGTAAACGTGAGTGCAGGCGTTAATGGTGCCAACACGGGAACCATTCAAGTCAAGAATGATTTGGATCTGATTGCCGGTGAATTGTATGGGCGATCGCTGTTGGTCCGAGAGGGCAACAGTCGCGTCGATTTGCTAACGGGGTACACCTTTGTTCGAATGGACAGTGAACTTGGACTACGAAGCCAGTTTACCGATGGGATTACCAATACCATTCAAAACGGTACGGTACTCACCACGCAAGATACGTTTGGGACAAAGAACCAATTCCATGGCGGCCACATCGGTTTGCTAAACGAAGTCTCAAAGGGTCGCTTTACTTTTTCTGCGATCGGCAAAGTTGCGTTGGGCAACATGAATCAGTCAAGTACTGTTAGCGGTCGTCACACGGAGGTTGCTCCAGGTGGAGCGACTAGTAATGAATCTCGAGGTCTGTTTGCTCAAAGCAGCAATATTGGAACGATCACTCGAAATCAGTTCACGTTTCTGCCCGAAGCTGGAGCCAAGATGAAATACCAACTTGGACGAGCTCAATTTGGAGTTGGATATACCATGCTGTTGTTCCCAAGCGTTGCGATGGCAGGCGATCAAATCGATCGCAACGTCGACATCGGCAATATCGGAGGCAACTTGCTTGCCCCGAATGCAAGACTTGTTACCAACACATTCTTCCTGCACGGGCTCGATCTTGGCTTGACGTTCAAGTTCTAAAACTTGAATGAATTGTCCAAAAAAATTCCTCATGCGTTCATGCCCTCTTTTGGGGATGAACGCTTTTCGTAACTCAGATCTGAAATATCAAGATGGTTCCTATACTCATAAACGATACAGGTCGATGGTTGGATCGGTTTAGTGAAGTCTTAGAGCGTTGGGAGTCAATTCTCGACCAGGTTCAGGCAGACTTCATTGTTGGCGACTACTCCAATATTGCACGACTGTGTTCGATCGGAGAAAGCATCCATGCTGAGATCCAGAGCTCTAAATTGGACCGAGATCAATTGCTTTTGAAAGCAAAGGAACTTGGATACCATGCGCACAGTCTAAGAGAAATGTCAGTTCAACTGGACTCGCAATGGCCAGCCCTTTGGACCCACCGACTGGCAAATCTTGAACATCAGTTAAACCGGATACAGCAATTGAGCATGGGCTTGTGGGTCACTGCCTTTCAATCCAAATCATTCGTTACCGAATTGCTTTTGATTCTGGCAACGGGGACGATGGAGCGAGCGACTTACTCGCCGGATGAATCGCACTCCCACGAAGGCGGCTTTCTAATTGATGAAGCTGCATAGAGTTGGATAATGAATGACTGACCCGTTGATCGATACAAAGCCGCT
>JANLUJ010001381.1:0-5340 GCA_031363425.1 Pirellula sp. | reverse complement strand
ATTGCAGCAATAGTCGGATACAATGGAAGTCTAACCATTGAAGCCACGGAGACCGAGCTATATGCCGCTGTTAGACCATTTTCGACCGCCGATTTTCAATAAGGGTTCCTGGGAAGGTTTCCATGGGATGTGGCCCGCTTTGATCGTTATGGATCTTTGCAAATCGCTGCCTGAGCAATACACAGCGGAGCCTCGAGTTCATTTAGGTAAGAACTTCGAAGTCGATGTTTGCACTTTTGATGTCGATAACAAGTCTGATTTCGCAACGAGTGCAAACGCTGGCGGGCCGGCGACGGCTCTATGGGCACCGCCTGAACCGACCTTGTCGTTGGAGCTCGATCCGACAGAAATCTATCAATACGAAGTTTTGATCTTTGACCAACTACGCGGTCGAGAATTAGTGGCCGCCGTCGAGATTGTCAGCCCAGCCAACAAGGATCGCCCGGAGACTCGCCAAGCGTTTGTTTCGAAGTGTGCGGCACTCTTGCAAAACAAAATCTGCGTGTCGATCGTTGATTTGGTGACCGTGAAACGCTTCAACCTTTACTGTGAAGTCCTCGATGTTTTTGGTCAGACCGATCCCGCTTTTGCGAAGGACCTGCCATCGACTTACGCTGTAACATGCCGCAGTCACGCCCTGGCCACTCGATCGCGATTCGAATCATGGGCCTATCCGATGGTGATTGGGCATCCTTTGCCTGTTTTGCCAATTTGGTTAGATAACGATCACGCGATTTCACTCGATCTTGACGTTTCCTATCAGCAAGCCTGCGGTGCGTTAAGGCTGATTTAGGCGAGCGACGGGTTAAAAAAGGCCGCTGTCCGGCTCGTCCGAGCGGTGGCCGTGTTTCGCCAAATCGAAGTCGTTAAGTTGGCTTTGTCCGGCTAAACTGCTACACGAGAAGAAACTTTCGTCCAACTAAAATTTCACTGGTATCGACTGCAACGCATGATTCGCTTAACAGACTATGCTCCATGGAGTTGCACGGCCGGGCTTGCAAGCATTGCTGGAGCTTTGTTGTCGATCGGTCTCTGCAATGCGCAAGAAATCGACTTCGTTCGTGATATCAGGCCGATCTTTGTAGAGCATTGCCATTCGTGCCATGGCGGAAACGAACAAGAGTCCGGACTGCGGCTTGACCTAAAAAGTGCAGCTCTCCGAGGAGGCGACAAACATGGGCCCGACATCGTTGCGGGAGATGCCGCCAAAAGCCCACTTTTAAGCTTCGTGAACTCCACCGATCCTGATAAACGCATGCCTCCGAATTATGTTTTGGACCCAAAACATATCGGCAAATTAAAGCAATGGATTGAGCAAGGAGCCGTTTGGCCAGATGGAGTCGATTCGACTTTGAAGGAAGACCGAATGGACCATTGGTCGTTTAAGCCGCTCGCCGTTTCCACTCAAGGTTCAATCGACACGTTAGTCGAAGCCAAGCTTCGAGAAAATGGGCTAAAGCGATCACCTCCTGCAGCGCCTATCCAGTGGCTGCGTCGCGTTACCTATGACCTTACTGGGTTACCGCCAACGCTTGACGAAACCCATAGATTCATATATCGACTACAGAACACCCCAATCGCCGAGATCGCTTACGCCGACGTCGTCGATCGATTGCTTGCCTCACCGCGATACGGTGAGAGATGGGCACAGCATTGGCTCGATGTGGTTCGCTTTGCAGACACGCACGGATTCGAAGTCAACACCGAACGACCAAACGCCTGGCCCTATCGTGACTACGTCATTCGTGCATTCAACGAAGATACTCCCTACGACCAATTCATTCGCGAACAATTGGTAGGAGATGCGCTGGGTGTTGATCCCGCAACCGGATTTCTCGTGACTGCATCCGTGCTACTCCCTGGTCAGATTGGTAAGGATGCTGAATCTATTCGGCTTGCTCGGCAAGATGCGTTGGATGAGATCGTGAACAATATTGCTCAAACATTTCTCGGCCTCAGTATCGGCTGTGCTCGGTGTCACGATCACAAGTTCGATCCAGTAACTTCCATTGACTACTATGCAATGCAAGCAATGGTCTCGGGTGTCGAATACGACGATCGGGAATGGCTATCCGAAGAGACTTCGAAAAAAAAACGACGGGCTGTGAAGCTACAGGAAGAAGCCTCTGTCTTGCAGAGATCCATCGACGAGTTCGCGCCAGTAGCACGACCCAATAGCGTCCCGCGGGTTATCCGATCAGACAAACATACAGTGGATTTCCAAATGCAGCTCGCACGCTTTGTCCGCTTTGAGATTCTCGATGCCAATCTTCATTCCTCGCTTGGATTGATTGAACCCTGCATTGATGAGTTTGAAATCTATTCTGATGCAGACTCCAAAGCGAATCTTGCACTCGCGTCGATGGGTGCCATAGTGACTGCATCCGGAAGCACAGAGTCTGGGTCACATCAAGTCCGCTTCGTAAACGATGGACTTGTCGGCAACGATAGCAGTTGGATGTCGAACGCCAAAGGTTCCGGATGGCTGCAATTCGAATTGTCCAACGCGTCCAACATTGCACGAATTGCATGGGGCCGTGATCGAACTGGGAAGTTCGACGACCGTACGCCGACCGCGTATCGCATTCAATTGGGTGAAAGTACCGACAGAATGCAAGTCGTTGCTGAGTTGCTTCCAGAAAGGCCCGCAGTCAATAGTAAACGAATTCACGACCGGATTCCTAAGACGCTTACCAAACGATTGCGACTTACGATTGAAGCGACTAATAGTCTAGAGCCCTGCATCGATGAAATCGAGGTCTTCAATCAAAAGGGAAAGAACGTGGCTATGCGTTCTGCAGGGGCTAAGGTGACTACCTCTGGCAATACACTGGTCCCTGGTGTTCACGATCCAAGCTTTGTCCATGATGGGATGTTGGGCAACGATCGAAGTTGGCTCGGCAATGAAAATGGGCGAGGTTGGGTCGAATTGGAGTTCGCTGAACCCGAGGAGATAGGGAGCATTGTTTGGAGCCGAGACAGATCCGGAAGTTTGGTCGATCGGCTGCCAATCGAGTATACAATCGAAGCCGAAACACCCAAGGGTTGGAGTCGTGTTGCAGATTCCACGGATCGAAGACCTTGGCGTTCAGGAATGGATCTTGGACCAGCTTTCATTACCACAACGCTAGAGCCCACGGATGCCAAGCGAGCAAACGAGTTGATTAAGGAACGGAATCGACTTGACGATCAAATCCGAACGTTAGAGCGCGATCAGTTCATTTTCGCTGGCAAGTTCCGAACACCAGACCCAATCCATTGGCTCAATCGTGGTGACCCGGAGCAACCCCGCGATCTAGTCAAGCCAGCCGTTCCTGTTTTCTTGGGTTCGCTCCAGCTGCCGGAGACGAGTAGCGATCAGGAACGACGCAAGGCGTTGGCCAATTGGATCACTGACGAATCGAATGTGCTTGCCGCTCGCGTTTTTGTCAATCGCGTCTGGCAAGGACACTTCGGTACCGGGCTGGTGGATACGCCAAGCGATTTTGGACGTAGCGGTTCCAAACCGACACATCCGGAACTGCTTGACTATCTAGCGTCCAATTTCCAACGCACAGGCTGGAGTCTGAAGCGGTTGCACCGAGAGATCGTACTCAGCGAAACGTACCGTCAGTCCTCTTCCAACATCGGACGCGAGGACGCAATGCAAAAGGACGTCGATGCACGACTGCTGTGGCGGTTCCCAGGCCGAAGATTGGATGCCGAAGAGATCCGCGATACAATGTTGGCGATGACCGGCGAACTTCGATTCGAAATGCATGGCCGTGGGTTCAATTTGTTCGATCAGCGTGGCGGCTTGAGTGGCTTTAAACCAGTCGAGTCATTTTCGAAAGAGGAGATGAAGAGAACTATCTATGCCCACAAAGTGCGGCGTGAACGAGATGCAGTCTTCGGGGCGTTTGACTGTCCCGATGCTGGGCAAAGTACTGCCAAACGTAGGGAATCGACGACTCCTGTCCAAGCACTCAATCTGTTCAACAGCACGTTCACTCTCGATCGTGCAAAGGCCTTTTCCATTCGGATTCAAGCGGAGAGTGGCGCGGACCTTCAAGATCAGATTCGAGACGCTTACAGCATCGCCGTTCAACGCGAGCCAACTGCGATCGAGCTGTCATCTGCTCTTTGCGTGGCCCAGGCGCATGGCCTTGAGCCGTTGTGTCGCGCGCTGTTCAATTGCAATGAGGTCATCTTTGTACCATGAGCCACGATTCAATTGCGAAGACCCGATGGACCGATTATTGTCGCCGTCGATGGCTAGGCGATAGTGCGACCGCACTGGGGGCCATTGCTCTAACCAGTCTGTTGGACAGCGAGTCTTTGCATGCATCCACTCCCATTCTTCCGGCCATTGATTCGACTCGACCCTATGCGCCGCGAGCTCCGCACTTTCCGGCTAAGGCCCGGAACGTGGTCGTCATCTTCTGCGCTGGAGCAGTCAGCCAACTTGAAACCTGGGACTACAAGCCCGAGCTAATCAAGTGGGATGACAAGCCTTTGCCAGGTGGTCCCGCCGTCACCTTCCAAGGACCAGCTGGCAATCTTGCCCGCCCACAATATCCATTTCGGCAACGAGGACAAACCGGCAAATGGGTAAGCGACATGATTCCCCATTTGGCTGAACTGACCGATGATATCGCGTTCGTGCATTCGCTGACTAGCAAATCCAACACCCATGGTCCCGCTGAGAATTTTTTATCGACCGGCTTTACGTTGGATGGATTTCCAAGCCTCGGCTCGTGGGCGACCTACGCACTTGGAAGCGAGAGTCAAGACCTACCTGCTTACGTCGCGATTCCGGATCCGCGAGGTGTACCTCAGAACGGGTCGAACAACTGGGGGCCAGGCTTCTTGCCCGCGGCATTCCAAGGAACTGTGTTGAGTGCCAAGGACCCGATTCGTCACCTGGCTGCTAAGGGTGTCGCACTCGAGTCGGATGAAGCTGCCAAAAAATTGTTGGAGCAGATGAACTTACAACATCAACAACAGCAGGCAGGAGACCCGCGGTTAGCAGCGAGGATCGCCAGTTACCAATTGGCGGCTCGAATGCAATTGAGCGTACCTGACCTGAGCGACTTGAGCACCGAGCCAGAGCATATCCTGCGGATGTACGGAGCTGACGACACTAAGAACGGCGACAAAGCAGCCTTCGCCCGCAACTGTATTTTGGCACGCCGCCTGATTGAACGGGGCGTACGATTCGTCCAGCTATTTAATGGCGCATATGCGAGTGCAGGTCGGCTCAACTGGGACGGTCACAATGCGCTCAAGGAACAGTACGACATCCACGCTGAGATTATGGATCAACCAGCAGCTGCGCTCATCAAAGACCTCAAGCAGAGG
>JANLUJ010001374.1:0-1619 GCA_031363425.1 Pirellula sp. | reverse complement strand
GCGAGTTGGCGCAACGACTTCATGGAGACTGTCGGTTGGGAATCCATCGACTGTAGGAGACTTTTTTTCTTCATCTCGTTACATCACTTTGTGATATCCTTGAACTAAGCTGTTACATGAAATAGCATATCATCTTTTATGCTACTGGGTTGAAGTGCGCTATCAGGTGTAAGACCAATCTCGATTCTGCCGATTTGTTATGATCCGTGTTCCGATTCGTTGATTCAATGCCTTCCAAAAGGAGTCTTCCGTGAAATACACATTGTTTGCAATTTCGAGCGTTTCTGTTTTGTTCTGCACTGCTGGCTTCTCGTCTGCTCAAGAAGTTCCAAAATCCGCCTCCGTCAAAATCAATGAGCTGAACTGGATCGCTGGGAATTGGTCGAGCGAAAACAATGGTACCGTCACAGAAGAACAATGGATGGAACCGCGAGCGGGAATGATGATCGGAATGAATCGGATGGCATTTCCAAACGGCAAGGGGACGTTTGAGTTTCTTCGTATTGCCGAAACGGAAAACGGGATCGTTTATTTCGCAAGTCCAAGTGGACAGCCGGCGACTGCATTTGCCGTAAAGTCACTCGACAAATCCAAAGTCGTTTTTGAAAACAAGTCAAACGACTTTCCGCAGCGCATCATGTACGAACGTTCGGATGACACGATGGTAGCCATGATTGAAGGGGAGGTAAAAGGGAAATCTCAATCCATGAAATGGACATGGAAACGTTCTGCGTTGGCCAGATAGTCCCGAGCCGCGCTGCCTGGCCTCTAATCAAAGGCTCTTTGCAAATGGTTCAACCAGACGTATCGATTCGTCCTCGGATTGCTGTTGATAGCTTTCCACCGGTGGGCACGCGCAAACCAAATTGCGGTCGCCGTAGACATTGTCCACCCGGCCAACAGGTGGCCAGTACTTAACTCGATAGTCCATCTCGGGGTCAGGGCAAACGGCTTCTTGTCGAGTGTAAACCCGTGCTTTGGATTCGTCCAAGATTGAATCCAGCGTATGGGGAGCATTATGCAATGGGTTGTTGTCGGCCGGCCAAACGCCTGCTCGAACTTTTTCGTATTCGGAATAGATCAAGTTCATGGCTCGGCAGAATCGTTCGATCTCATATAGAGACTCGCTCTCCGTCGGTTCAATCATAAGTGTGCCAGCCACTGGAAACGACATCGTCGGCGCATGAAATCCGAAGTCGATGAGTCGCTTGGCGATGTCGTCTACTGACACATGCCCGTCGGTATTCATCGAGCGAGTGTCGATGATGCACTCATGCGCAATCAACCCGCGATTGCCTGTATAGAGAATCGGGTAGTTGTCTTTCAGTCGAAAGGCAATGTAGTTCGCGCTGAGAATCGCGACCTGAGTCGCCCGACGCAAACCTGCTGCGCCCATCATGCGAATGTACATCCAAGAAATGGGCAAAATGCTGCCGCTGCCGAATGGTGCCGAACTCACGATGGGCCCCTTACGCGAAGCGTGGACGCCGTCCTTGGGTAGAAACGGCGTTAGGTGAGCACGGACGCCAACTGGGCCAACGCCGGGCCCCCCGCCTCCGTGCGGAATGCAAAATGTCTTGTGCAAGTTCAAGTGGGAAACATCGCCGCCAAATTTGCCC
>JANLUJ010001333.1:0-27087 GCA_031363425.1 Pirellula sp. | reverse complement strand
CGCGACCAATCCCAGCATAGGATAATTGGCCAGACCAGCAATACGGCCGCTCCAAAAGTGTAGATCATCGCTGACATTGGCTGAATCAGAGATGGAAAGTTATCTGCGGGCTTCGGCGGCCAGTAGACGGCTCGAGAAGGTTTGGAGTTATGCGAGTTGATAGCCGTATAGGTCAACCACCATGTTACCGCGAAACCAAGTAGGAGTAGGCATCGAACCCAATTTGTCATTTGCTATCTTGCACTACTAACCGCTGAAACCAAGCTCACCGGTCTTCGATAGCTTGGAACGGGAAGCAGGCTAGGCTCGAGTTCCGTCGCATCGTTGCTGAGTATTCTACTATTGCCGACGAAATAGGAATGATTGTCTGCGACGATCAAATTGTAGGTTACTTCCGGAACTTCCAAAGACTCAATAGATTCTAGGCGAATCGATCCGGTCGCGGTGTGTACCACCCAATCTTTCTCAAGCTCGCGTGTTCTTCGCCAACCCTTGCCTGAAACCCACCAATTGTGACCGCGGGTTGCATGGATGGTATCGGTGGATGTCTTGATTTCGACGATCGGAGCAGGAGCGCGAACGGTCGTTTTCAAAACCGGCTTTAGTTCAATCGCGGCTGTGTCTACGTTTTGCGACAAGACGACATCTCCAACTCGAACGCTCTCGATTGGCTTAAGCCCTGATATCGTTTGAACCAGAGTACCTGCGGTAAGGCATTCATGTCTGGGAGTTGCTACAACGGCAATCGGCTGCACGGCATAACTCTCATCGCGAACATATTGGTAATTTTGATTTCGGGACTGAATATAGTTGCTGTCGTTTTCTCGATCCCACCAGTTCCACCAATCATTTGCCGAGTTACCTTGGTCGACACCCAAGCACGATTTGAGCACCGAAAAAACGCGTTCTCGATCCGCTTTGTGCCGTTGATTTTCTTGGTCAACTAATTCCTTGTTGCGAACCATATTTGCTTCAGCGGTCCGAACGGAAACATTATTGGCTAATGGGCTGATCGCGCTTTGGCTGTCCAGCCTCAGTGAGAACCACCCAAGGCCTGATACACCATTTCGATTTCCTAATGTACTATTTGGCGGTCCTGATACTCTCGTGTTAATGTTCTTTTGAGCAGCCTGAAGAACCGTGTCGATTGATAGCACGGTTTTTTCGTTGCTTGTGTCGCGAGCCCAAAGTTGCTCCAGTACCAACTCGCCCGTTGGTCTCGCCGAAAATCGGTGACTGAACTCAATGTCTTCTTCTACAAGTCCCAAAAGGTCTCTCACATAAAACTCTGGTCGAAATTCTTTCATACCAGTAATGGCTTCACTTGCGGCACGTGAGCTAGGGTCAGCAATTGCAATCTTGGCGAGAGTCAAACAAGCCTCTTTGGTATGAAACCGTCGAATCGCCGAGACGAATGGACGAGCTTGATCCGCTTCGAGAACCAGTGCCATTGCAGCCATGGACTGAACCGCAGAATCGTCCTTTATTTCCCTTACAGACTCGAGCGCTTTCGATTTCGCCTTGACGTCCGATCCTTGAACGGCCATCGCGAGATTCTTCATTTTAGGCATCCATTTTCGATAATTCGACACACGTTCCTGCATCTTCTTGTCTGCGGCATTCCACTGTTCTGGTGAAACCCATCGGCCGCCAATCGATTTGTGACCCAGCGATTGTCTCGCTTCGCCGTCATTGGGAAACAGATCGCAGAGTGCGGTCCAATGAGCTTTCGCCTGGAGCTCCAATTTCTCTTTCGAACACCAGCGAGCCAAGGAGCGGTGGCCCTCTACATTCTGTGCTGTTTTATCCCTTAGCTCCAAATACCGATTGATTCGTTTAGGTGCACTCTCTAGATTCAGCTCGGACACCTCACACCAGCGATTGCCAACATGAACCTTACCGGCATGCCACTTGGACAAATCGCTCTCCGTAGATTCATTTTCGTCTGCTAAAGCTCTGGCTCTATCGACGATCTCGCCCTGAGCTTCCCTTTGAAGGATCGCGTCAAGTTTGGTTGGTAAGTCCTCAGCAGAAACCATTGATGCAACAAAGGTCGATACAGCAAAAATCGCGAACACTCTTCGTCTTCGAATGGAAGCGATCACGTTTACAAGAATCGTTCGTGTTAGACAGAGCTTCATGATACAATCACCCAAAGAAGAGGCGTTTGGAATTGCTAATCGAGTGAATCACTACATTATTCGAGTGAAATGCAACGACCATGTCAATGAAAATATCCCTTTGTTTTCACAAAACCGCAATTCGATTTCTGTCGACCTTTGTCGCCTCATTCTTAACTATCCAAATGTTAGCGACAATGTCCTCCGCTCAAGGAACGTTGGAAAAAAAAACGTCCCAAACAAGCGTCGATGACTTGGAGTTTCTTGAAAACGAATACGGTACGTTTCAAAAACAGGGCTTTGAGCTTCAAAATCGATTCGAGCGTATTGTGAAGGTCTTTTCTGATTCAGAAAAAGACATGAAGGCAATTCAGAATGAAACGCTGCGACAGCAAATGAATCAAGCCAATGCGGATATTCGCCAGATGTTTCTTCAAATTCAACAGCAATCGGTTCAAGCCGCAGCGAATCAAGCCGCAGCGAATCAAGCCGCAACGAATCAATCTGCAAGGAATCAACAAAACGACCGAAACCTGACTCAACAGTCCAATCGACTTGCAGTCGAAGAAGCCCAGCTTGGCCTCGGAAACTTCGCTAGATCGCAGCAAATGGCACAGCTATCGGCATCTCAACAACTTGTTTTTCGCAATTATCAGCAGGCAATGGGAGACTTCCAACTTCTGAGCATCGACTTCCAAAAGTGGCAAATCAAGTCTTTCGAATACCTACGACGTTATTGGCGGTTCAGTGACCCTGAGGGAATGAACTCGTCCAAACTTAACGGGCAGAGGTTGCAGCTTCTCAAGCAATCGGAGCCGAGCAATCCATACGCTTTGCTTACTCGCGGGCTATTGGCGATTCGAGTGAATAACGAAAATGAAGCCGAAGAATGCTTGACCCGCATTTCAATGAATGGGGGACCCATTTCACCGATCGCGGACGCGGGTTTAGCACTGCTATATTCGATCAAGAAGCAAAAGCAAAAGTCACAGGAATCGCTTCGCCGCGCCAAGGTTGGACAAACCAATTTTACAGCTGTCGGTCCCTACGTTAGTTGGTTATTCGCGCAAGTAGGCATGGCGCAACATGGTTACCCAGCCGCTCTCAAAGAGTTGGATCGACTGATGGACATCAAGGAAT
This sequence comes from Pirellula sp., assembly GCA_031363425.1. Taxonomy (GTDB): domain Bacteria; phylum Planctomycetota; class Planctomycetia; order Pirellulales; family Pirellulaceae; genus JBKCUI01. The sequence continues at coordinate 23,827 of JANLUJ010001333.1, read as the reverse complement.
TTGATTTGCCTTCCAGGCGCCAGATAACTCTGATTCGTTCTCTGGAAGGGAAAGCAAAACATAAGCCGTCGGAAAAGAATCTCAAAAACATCCGAGTGGTTTCCGATTTTTCTGGGAGAGACGACTGGTATACCGAACTCGTGTACGCCATGTGCCTTTACACGAACGATTTCCAAAAGGAAGCCATGACCAGAGCTGAACATGCGCTCGAAATAGTTCCCGAGGATCGGCGAGTTGAATGCAAAAACGTGCTCGATGCAATCGTAAACGGGACCGAGCTGACATGGGCTTTCTGGAACTGACGGGAAACAATAACTTGAAAGTGAGACGCGTAGTCGGCCATTTCTCCTCTATCCATCGTCAAATGAGCCACCTGTCCATTGTCAATTGAGTCGCGTGTGTTACAAAATGATGCCAAAACGCGGGAGTAGGCGATTGCCTATAGAAAATCACTTCAACAACATTTTTATTGATCCTCCATGAGTAACATTGAAAACTGCATCATCATCGGTAGCGGCCCCGCCGGTTGGTCTGCTGCAATTTATGCCGCAAGAGCAAATCTTCGCCCTTTGCTATTCGAAGGGGCCATGACCGAAGAAAACCGAGTCAACGGCCGCTATCCTATGGGCCAGCTAGCACAGACTACCGAAGTTGAGAATTATGCTGGTTTCCCCTCTGGCAAACTCAAAGAGTTTTTGGATTCGGCCATCGGTTCCGATCGCAAATACATGCTGCCACCTATTGAGGAGCACGCTCATGCCGTAACCGGCCCAGAACTTATGGAACTCATGCGTCAGCAAGCGACCAACTTCGGTACCCGGGTCATTACGGACGATATCGTCAGCGTCGATTTTTCGGGCAAGCCACTCAAACTCAATACCAGTGAGAACGGCTCCTTCGAAACGCACACGGTCATCCTTGCGACTGGCGCTAGCGCGAACTACCTGGGATTGCCTAGCGAAGAAAAATTCAAGAACAAGGGCGTAAGCGCATGCGCCGTTTGCGATGGTGCCCTTCCCCGATTCCGAAACAAACCACTCGTTGTTGTCGGCGGTGGTGACTCTGCCATCGAAGAAGCAACCTACCTCAGCAAGTACGCTTCGAAGGTTTATTTGATCCTACGACGTGGCGAGATGAGGGCTTCCAAGATCATGCAGCAGCGAGCCCTTGGGAATCCAAAGATCGAATTGGTAAAGTTCTCCGTAGTCGACGAAGTCCTCGGTAACGCAGAGGACATGCGAGTGGGCGTAACATCCGTCCGAACCAAGCATGTTGAAACAGGCGAGACCAAAGTGCTCGAAGCGGCAGGAATGTTCCTCGCGATCGGCCATACTCCGAATACTAAATTCCTCGGAGGGCAAGTTGAGAATCATGCCAACGGATACATCCGTTGGACACAAGCCAATCGAACTTTTACGAGCGTCGAGGGGGTCTTCGCCGCCGGCGACGTTGCCGACGATTACTATCGACAGGCGATCACTTCGGCAGGGACAGGTTGCATGGCAGCCCTCGATGCCGAACGCTATCTCGCGAGCGCTGGAGTCCACTAGAGAGTGACAGCCCAGGATCAACCGATTGTTGTTCGCGGCGCCCGCGAACATAATCTCAAGAGCGTCGATCTCTCTCTACCACGCAATCAACTTATTTGCTTCACCGGCGTTTCCGGAAGTGGCAAAAGCTCCTTGGCCTTCGATACGCTCTACGCCGAAGGTCAGCGTCGCTACCTTGAAAGCCTCTCAACCTACGCTCGACAATTCGTTGGCCAACTTCCAAAGCCCGACGTCGACTTTCTTTCAGGTCTCAGCCCGTCGATCTCCATCAGTCAAAAATCGACTGGAAACAACCCTCGCTCAACCGTCGGCACGATCACTGAGTTGCACGATTTTTTGAGAGTTCTGTTCGCTCGCGTTGGAACCGGATTTTGCCCGGAATGCAATTCCGAAATTGCTTCGCAAACCCGCGATCAAATGATCGAGCGAATCCAGTCAATGGATTCCAAGACCCCCTTTCTGTTCTTGGCTCCAATTATTCGCGGACAAAAAGGGGAGCATCGCGATCTGTTTGACGACCTGCGTCGTCACGGATTCAATCGCGCGCGCGTCGATGGACAGATCTACATGCTAAGCGCACCGCCGGATCTTGAACGCCAGATCAAGCACAATATCGAACTGGTCGTCGATCGCATCGTCATCGGCCAAACGTCGAGACAACGTATCGCGGAAGCGGTCGACAATGCGATGAAATTTGGTGAGGGAACGATGCTCCTTTCACCTCTGATCGACACCCCCAATGAAGAACCCTCCCCCTCGCCAACCAAAAAGACCAGTCGAAAGAAGAAGGTTGCCGCTGTTACCGTACCAATTGCAGAGGCATTCAGCGATATCACTGATGCAAGCATTAGCAAAACGCTGGACACGAGCGATCCGCTGCTGGACATCGTTTTTTCCTCGACGTATGCATGCGCAAAATGCGGAGTATCGTATCCCCCCCCAACGCCCCAGTTGCTCAGCTTCAATTCCCCGCAGGGAGCGTGCAAGAATTGCGATGGTCTCGGCGAGACGTTTACCTTCACCGAAGAGCTCTTGGTCACGGATTCAAGCAAGTCACTCAGGAATGGCGCCATCGACTTGATCGGCAAGTCGACCGAAATGACCCGTTGGTTGCGTCGCTCGATTACCTACTTTGCCAATTACGTCGAGCATGTCAAAAAACTGGAACGCAATCATTTGCTCACTACCCCTTGGAAAAAACTTAAAGAAGAAGAAAAGAACTGGATACTGTTCGGCTTTCAAGGACTAAAGGTCCAGGCCAAAGGTCGAGCATTGCATGGCCAAGCCTTTATCGGAATAGTCCCGGATCTACTAGCCACCTATCGCGCCTCCAAGAATCCGTTGGTTGTAAAGCAATACGAAAAGTACATGCAAACCAGCGTCTGCAGCGATTGCAATGGCACTCGACTCAATCCACAAGCTCGCTCGGTGCGTCTCAAATCGCTTTCACCTACATTCAAAACCAATCCCTGGCTGGCTATCGGCGACTGCTCGCGATTGCCACTCGATCAGTGCGCGGAGTTCTTTGGCAATCTCGATTTGACCGCCCTGCAAATCACCATCGGTGGCGAAGCCATTAAAGAAGTGCGTGCTCGATTGCAGTTTTTACTCGACGTTGGACTTTCCTATCTTTCGTTGGAACGAACGGCACCAACACTGTCCGGTGGCGAGTCTCAACGTATTCGATTGGCTAGCCAAATCGGTGCGGGCTTGGTCGGTGTTCTGTATGTTCTCGATGAGCCCTCGATCGGCTTGCACCCTCGCGACAACGATCGATTGCTTTCTTCTCTAGCCCGATTGCGAGATCTGGGCAATACGCTCATCGTGGTAGAACATGACGAAGATACGATGCGGGCTGCCGATACAATCGTCGATTTCGGACCTGGACCAGGCGTTCGCGGTGGCGAACTACTGACAGCTGGTTCGCTTGAGGAAATCGCCGCCAACCCCAAGAGCATTACCGGCGGATTCCTAAATCGTTCGCGCCAGATTCACAGGCCAGCCGAACGACGCAAAGGGAATGGAAAGACGATCACGGTTCGGGGTGCGCGACACAACAACCTAAAGAATATCGACGTGGAGATCCCTCTTGGGTGCTTCGTAGCGGTCACGGGTGTCAGCGGCAGCGGTAAGAGTTCGCTTATCAGCGATATCGTTTCACCCGCGTTGCGGAATGCACTGCAACGAGCTGAGGATACGCCTGGACCACACGATGGCATCGATGGTATCGAGCACCTGGACAAGATCATTGATATCGACCAAAGTCCGATCGGCCGCACGCCCCGCAGCAACCCCGCAACCTACGTCAAGTTGTTCGATCACATTCGCGACTTGTTCGCAGAACTCCCGGAATCCAAACGACGTGGCTTCACTCCGAGTACCTTCAGCTTCAATACCGAGCAAGGGAGATGTTCGGCATGCGATGGCCATGGCGCCAACCGTCTAGACATGGAGTTTTTGGCTGACCTTTGGGTACCATGCGCAATCTGCGAGGGCAAACGCTACGGCCGTCCAACATTGCAAGTGGAGTTCAAAGGGAAGTCGATCGCAGACTGCTTAGATCTCGACGTTCAACAGGCTCTTGAACACTTCTCTGCCTTTCCAAAGATCTACGAAAAACTGCAAACGCTGCATGACGTTGGACTAGACTATTTGAAACTAGGGCAACCCTCACCAACCCTTTCAGGAGGCGAAGCGCAGCGCATCAAACTTTCGCGTGAGTTAAGTCGTCGCGCAACCGGCCGAACTCTCTATGTGTTAGACGAACCAACAACCGGGCTCCATTTTTACGATATCGATTTGCTGTTGAAGGTGTTGCAGAGTTTAGTTGATCTTGGCAATACCGTGATCGTTATTGAGCACAACCTCGATCTCATTCAAGCAGCCGATTGGGTTATCGATATGGGCCCTGAGGGGGGCGCGGGTGGTGGCAAGGTTCTTTTCCAAGGAACCCCAGAAGCGATCGCGAAGCAAAAGAAATCTTACACCGGGGTGGCACTGAAAAAGTATTTTGATACCCACAGCAGATCCGACTCCAAGACCAAAGCGAAAACAGCAACAGCGACCGCCAAAGCAAGGAAGCCAATTGAGAAAAGCCTCGCGTTGCAAGATATCCAGGTCGTCGGCGCTCAGCAACACAACCTAAAGAACATCGATCTCACCCTTCCCCGCAATCAAATGACAGTCTTCTGCGGACAAAGTGGGAGCGGCAAGACATCCATGGCCATGGATACGATCTACGCCGAAGGACAACGCCGTTTTGTGGAGAGCTTGAGCCCCTACGTGCGGCAGTTTGTTGGTCAGATGCCCAAGCCCGTCGTGGAAAGGGTGGACGGTTTGAGTCCGTCGATTGCGATTGAACAACGCAATCTCTCGCACACACCGCGGAGCACTGTCGGAACCGTTACGGAGGTTTACGATTACTTTCGCGTTCTGTTCGCGAGATTGGGCCAGATGCATTGCACACGTTGCGATCAGCCCGTGAGTACTCAGACCAGCGATCAAATCGTTGATCGATTGATGGCGCTAGGAACACAGGCTGGCGCGCGGGCTTTGCTATTGGCCCCTGTCACTCCACATGCCAATCAGACACCCGAGCAGTTCTTTGCCGATCTGCAACAGGACGGCTTCGTTCGAATCCGTATCAACGGGCGTACGCACGAAATCAATCTGCTGCCATCGTTGCAAAAGAAGAGCCGCTACGAAATACAGTTGGTTGTCGATCGAATCCGATTGGATGGCAAGGATCGCAAGCGTTTGAGCGACAGCGTCGCTACCGCACTGACGAAGGGCAACGGTGTGATCCAATTGGCTATCGTAGACGATGAACGTGCCGAAGCGCACTGGGAGACGCATACTTTTTCGTTGCAGTTGGCGTGCGCTCCTTGCGGATTGTCTTTTCAACCGTTGACGCCGCACAGTTTTTCGTTCAACACAGCGGTCGGATGGTGTCCGAGTTGCGTTGGCCTCGGTACCCAAACGGGGACCGATCCTGCCGCCTCGGTCGACGAACATCGATCGCTTGAGCAGGGAGCCATGTTACTGTGGCCAGACTTAGAAATCCCACTTGCACGCGGCATGCTTCGAGCATTCAGTCGCGAGTCAGGCATTCCTTTGGATCGCCCCGTTTCGCAGTTGCCGGTCGGGCAGCGTTCGGTTCTGTTTCATGGACTACAGAATCGCGAAATTGTGGTATTTAAATCCGATATCGAGCCGCCCCAATCGATCGACAATCAAACGGATCGAACGATCGCGATGATGTTTAACTATCGGGGTGTGTTTCCGGCATTGGAACTTGCATCGAATTCAAATATCGGGCTTCGCATGCGACTGTCGCGATTTCTCGCAGAGGTTCCGTGCACTGCGTGCGGAGGCGCGCGTGTTCGAGCCGAGGCGGCGCATGCTCGCTTCCGTTCATTCACCATCGCGGATATCGGTCGAATGCCGATTGGTGAACTTCTGGTTGAGACAAAAACTTGGGCTCTAGAACGACGAGAGAAAAAGATCGCAGGAGAACTTCATCGCGAGATCACTCAGCGATTGCAGTTTTTGGAAGATGTTGGTTTGGAGTATCTCACGCTCGATCGAGCGGCCAATACGCTCTCCGGTGGTGAGGCCCAGCGAATTCGTTTGGCAAGCCAACTTGGCAGTGGACTGTGCGGCGTTTTGTATGTATTGGACGAACCGACGATAGGTTTGCATCCGCGGGACAATGGTCGTCTCATTCGTGCCATGCATCGATTGCGAGATCTCGGCAATACATTGCTGGTGGTCGAACACGATCGCGATGTGATTGCGAGCAGCGACCAACTGTGCGACTTTGGGCCTGGGTCTGGTCCACTTGGTGGAACGGTGGTCGCACAAGGTTCACCGAAGCAGATCGTGAAGCAAAAAGGTTCGATCACCGGCCCGTTCCTTAGCGGAGCCAAGCAGATTGAAGTACCGAGCAAACGCCGAATCGTTGTTCCCTCGGATGGTTCGGCTTCATGCAGTGACTGGACGTCCTTGGTCGAGCCACCCAAGGGTTGGTTGACGATCAAGGGAGCAAGGGCCAACACTCTTCGGAACATTGACGTTAGTATCCCTTTAGGGTGCTTTACGGCCGTGACTGGTCCCAGCGGTAGTGGCAAGAGCAGTTTGATCAATGGTATTCTATTTCCATCGCTGGCCAGATCGCTTCACCGAGCCGATTTGCAAATGTGTCCGCACGACGGCATCGAGGGTACGAAGAGCATCAACAAGGTTTTGCGGGTAGATCAATCTCCGCTTGGCAATTCACCCTCAAGCAACCCGGCTACGTATACTGGCGTGTTCGAACACATTCGGCAGTTGTTCGCTAAGTTACCTGAGGCCAAGATGCGAGGCTTGCACGCTGGTCATTTCAGTTTTAACGTGGCGGGTGGACGTTGTGAAAAATGCGAGGGCAACGGGCAGATACGCATTCAAATGCACTTCTTACCGGATGTCTGGATCGAGTGCGATGCATGCCATGGCAAGCGATACTCCGAAGAAATTTTGATGGTAAAATACCGTGGTAAATCCATCAGCGATTTTTTGACGATGTCGATCGGCGAAGCGCGCGATGTGACGAGCGAGTTGCCGAAGATACATGGAATGTTGAAAACGCTGTGCGACGTAGGGCTCGACTATTTAGCGCTTGGGCAGAGCGCACCCACACTTAGTGGCGGTGAAGCACAGCGAGTGAAATTGGCTGCGGAGCTTTGTCGACCAGCGACGGGTGATTCCTTGTACTTGCTGGATGAGCCAACGACTGGCTTGCATTTTGAGGACATACGCAAACTCATGCATGTGCTAAATGCATTGGCGGACAATGGCAACAGTGTCGTGGTGATCGAACACAATCTCGACGTGATCAAGTGCGCAGACTGGGTGATCGACATGGGGCCAGAAGCGGGCAAAGCAGGCGGCCAAGTGGTCTTCGCAGGCCCCGCAGAATCGCTAGTACGTTATGCGAGCGATGTTAGCTATACCATTCCCATTACAAGCGTTGCATCGAAGACGACCAAGAAAAAGGTCTCCAAAAAATTATCAGCCGAGGCTTTGCTCGTAGCAGAGACTGCGACTGCAATCACCAAGTTGCGATCGTATACTGGCGAGGCGCTCAAGGCCGTTTTTTGAAAAGTTTGTCATAAGCACGATAGTATGGATTCGCGATCATCGTGACAGAAACCCGCAGTCACCGGCAGGAAAAGCCTGCGGTATTTTTGAATCCCACCGGCTTGGAGGTTGTACAGCTCTAGGACGCCCCAATGGGCTTGCCCATTGGACGTAACGTTTCCTGGCTAGAAGCGATCGCATCAACCAGTACCTGCCTCCCCACCCAGTCCAACGCCTATGGCGTTGGACTGGGTGGGGAGGCAGAACGCGTGGCACACGCCTCTAGCCACCAAGCGTTGGCTCCAACGAGACGAGCTCGTTGTGGCCCGCAAAAACTCGTTGTGGCCCGCAAAAACAGAGATACGAAAGCTGTACCGCGCCCCAACCGGCTGGGAGGCCAACTCACTTCGGTTCGAAAGTGAGACGTGTTCGGGGCATTCTACGGTAGCATTTGAATCGTTGCTCGCCTAAGATGCTGCCTTTACATGATATGCCTCTTTTTGAATGTGATCCTTTGCATGCGTTGCGAGAGTATTTCGGGTGAATGGGTACAGTTGAAGTGCGATTGTCTTGTGATTGGAGTTGATGATGCTTGGCGTAAATCGGAAGACCTAGCCAAAGTAAATAGAGCAACAAATGGCTTACTGAATCGGCTCATCGAAGACGAGGAATTATCGACCAAGCCGCTCAAGATCACTCAGATTCTTGCTCCCGCTGGACTTCCAGCGAAATTGCTCATCACTGTTGGCCTTGGCGCCCGTGATGCGGCCGACCCAAGTGTCTATTCACGCGCTGCTGCCGCAGCCCTTAAGACCATCGCTTCCAAGAAACGGGGAATAGTCCGAGTCGTCGGTTTTAGCGGTTCGGAACTTTCACTTCGGGGCTCGGTCTCGGGCGCAATGGTTGGTTGCGTTGGTCAAGATCTTTTTCGAAAAGAGAAATCGTTACACCAGCCTGACTGTATCGAGTGGGTCGGCGTCGACGAAGCTACAGTAAAGGCTGGAACCATTCTTGGCGAGGCCATCAATTTCGCTCGTCGATTGGTCAATTTGCCACCAAACTACCTTCACCCAGTAGCTCTGTCCGAAGAAGCGATGCAAGTCGGTAAACTGCATTCGATGGACGTTGAAGTATGGGATCGAAGAAAACTGGAAATGGAGGGATGCGGCGCATTGCTAGGGGTAGCTCAAGGCTCGATTCGTGAACCTCGATTAGTTATTATGCGCTACAACGGCGGCAAAGCAGGTGCCGCTCCGACAGTACTTGTTGGAAAAGGTGTAACGTTTGACAGCGGCGGTTACTCCATTAAGCCAACCGACGGAATGCTTACCATGAAATGCGATATGGCCGGTGCTGCAACGGTACTTGGAATCATGAAAGCTGCCGTTCAATTCAAAGTGCAACACAATTTGGTCGCTATCATTGGCCTCGTTGAAAATTTGATCTCTGGGGACGCGTTCAAGCTCGGAGACGTATTAACGGCCAGAAGCGGCAAGACTATCGAAATACACAATACCGACGCTGAGGGACGTTTGGTTCTGGCCGATTGCCTCAACGTTGCAATCGATCAGAAGCCTTCGCGAATCGTGGACTTTGCAACGTTGACCGGCGCTTGCGTTGTTGGGTTAGGCCTAGAGATATCGGGATTGATGACCAATAACGAAGTTTGGCAAAATGAGATCAAGTCAGCTGCCGACGAATGTGGCGAATACACTTGGCCATTGCCGATGCATGCGTTCTTCACCGAACAGATTGTCGGCAAGGTTGCGGATATCAAGAACGTTGGTGAGGGACGCTACGGTGGAGCTATCACAGCGGCCAAATTCTTAGAGGAATTCGTCGATGGTCGACCCTGGACCCATATCGACATTGCTGGCCCTGCCTTCTTGGACAGCGCCAAGCCTTGGTGCGATGCTGGGGGCACAGGAACTTTGGTAAGGACATTTGTTGAACTGCTTTGCAAGGCGCCCACATCCTGAAGTCAACCGTGGCCGTGGCCGACGCTGCTAGCGTCGGCGCAAATGGCTTGAAATGTGGGTAACGAAAAGCCCAGGGGGCCATGCTACTGCTATGGCCTTGCTGATCCTACGTTTAACATGATGCTTTCGGAATGACTGTTGAACTCAGGCGCGTACATGCACTGTATGCTTGCCATGCCAGTCGGATAGCGACCGGCATGCTGCACGCGAACCGTATACTCAAACACATACGTCCCCTTTGGCAAGTAGTCGATGAAGAAATGAGACGCCGTATCGCGAGTGCTCTCGTAGTACGCTAACCCATCTTGGAATCGGTATTGACTGAGCACGTTTACTGGCTCGGTACCGCTCCCGCGATGATCTTTCATATGAACATACTCCATATCGCGATCCGTGCGCAACGTAATCCTGCACACGATTTCGTCCCCTATCGAAGCAGCATCAGCGATGGGCTCAAGAACCGGACCGCTCTTCGATAGCGTTCGCTTAAAAAGCTGTTTTTCGAGCTTGAGCGGCGTGCCGTCGTGCGGTGTAATCTTGCTAATGTCTTCGAGGTACTGCCAATGAACACTCCCCCAACTGACGCCTTTGTCGGTTTTCGTCAACGTTACCTTTCCGAACTCAGGTTGGATCTCGCCTCGGACAAATTTCTGTTCATAGTAGCCCGTTCCCGCTTCGACATTTTCAGGCTTGATCGTTTGGTCGCCTAACTTAACCTGGACCAACGCATCCGAGCCAAGTAGATTGTCGCCTCGCAACAATAACGCATAGACAGCGTCGGCAGTCGCTTTGGTCGTCTTCCAATCTTGTGTTTGCTTTTGCTTGAGTAACCAGACCTTGCAATCTTCGACGGCCGCTTTATCGTCGGCCACTTCATCGAACGCCTCGATCATGAGTGCCTGTGTCTCGATTGGCGCGTGGTACCACCACCATGAGCGTTCTGTGTCTCGCCAAAACATCCCCATCTCTTCATTGGAAACGGACCTTTCGCGGAGGCTCTTTACAATGTCTTGGGGCGTTTCAAGATTTCCGAATCGTTTCAGGCCGATGGCGATGTGGGCTTCGGATTGACGACAACCGACCTTGAGCCAATAGTTTTTCGCTTGGCGTTTCCAATAATCGATCGCAACCTGATGTTCCGCTCCGACGGGCATGTCTTTGATGAAAAAACTGCGACCGTAGAGATACAAAGATATCGTCGACGAAAGATGATTCTCTTCTGGATCCTTGGAATGGAGTCGGATGTCGTCGTAGCATTCATGCATCCAAGCATCGAGTCTGGCGAGAGCCTTCAATGCTGGAGCGATATCGACGGGCACCCCCAACTGGCGCATTCGACCGAAGCCGGTCACAATGTACAGCGATAGGTATTCGTTGTCCGGGCCGCCTGGAAACCAAGGCCACATGCCATTGTCCCGCTGCATCTCGGTCAGTTTGCGCATGGTTCGTTCGACTTCTGTCTTCAACCGATTCTCGTCAAACAGAATCCCAACGTTGCGACGCGATTGCGACTCCCGATCCGCGTCACGCAACCAAGGTGTCTCCTCGATCATAACAGACTTGAGGTCTTGGTTCTTGGATAGAGGTGAAACGAGTGCCGCTGGTTGTATGTTTCGCCAAGTGTCGAACACTCGGCGGATTTTGGGATCGCTGTTGGCAATATGCTGAGCAAGATGATTGGCGTAGAGTCGATTGAACGTTTGCTCACTGCATTCATGCGGAAACTCCATCAAGTACGGAAGAGCCAGAACCGCGTACCAAGCGGGTTGCGAAACCATTTGGACTGTTAGCGATTGGTGCTTGAGCGAGTCCGATTTGGCTGACTCAAGGAGCTTTTTGAATTCAAACTCCTTGGTCGAAACTCCTCGAATGGGTAGCGGCAAGGACTCGATTACCAGGATTCGCTTGGACAAGACTGGCAGCATGCCTTCTTCGCCATCGGATAGCTTGTCGGTTGCACCTACAGTTTTGTAAATGATTGGATAGGCCCCGTCGGGCACGTTCAGTTTCCAGTGATAGCTCTTGGACTCACCGGCCGCAATTTCGAAGACTTGCTCTTTGACAACATTGCCATACGCGACATCGACCGATTGGTTGTCGCGAGCGTCGAACAGGTTCAAGGCAACGCGACCGGTTTGTCCCTGTAAGGATTGGTTACTGACCTTCACACTGAATTCGAGAATGTCCCCCTCTCGCAAAAATCGCGGGGGGTTGGGTTGGATCATGAGATCTTTGGCCGTGATGACCTTGTCTTCTAGATAACCACTTCGCAGTTCGGTATCATGAGCAAAGCCGAGGAATCGCCAAGTGGTCAAAGCCTCAGGCATGGTGAATTCGAGTTTGGTATTGCCTTCGGCATCGGCAATTAAATTGGGAAAGAAGAAGGCAGTTTCATTTAAATTTTTGCGGGCGGAGACTTGGCTAAGGTCTGGCCCGTTGGTTGGGTTAGCGCTCGGCGGTTGTCCAGGTGTACCGCCCGTACCAGCGGCATCTAAATCCATCGCAGTGCTAAGCGTTGTGCTTTTCTGCATGGCGGCTTCAGCAAACATCATGTCGGGTACACCAGAAGCCGGCATTGGACGACCACGAAAATCTCCGCCACCTCCCATACCTCCCATACTCATACCGCGTGCCATCATCCTCATTCCGTACCCGAACTGAGTTTTGAATTCTTGTGGAAAATCGCGGTATCGCAATTCAATGGCTAATCGATTGCTTGTCCACTGGCCGCGGAATAGACTGAGTCCCTGCGCGTTGTTTTCAAACGAGCAATTCATTCGCGAATAGTCTTGGCGGAACATACTAAAACGCTGCGTCCAATGGTGCGGCAAATAAGCGTCCAGCGATGCATCGTACATGGCCGCAACCACTTCTGCCGCTGCCTTGGACGCGTTCGGTCCACTCACGGTCAGCGTGTACGTTTCCTTGCGTCCAGGTTCGATCTTCGATACGAATCGCTCCCATTTGAGTTTCAACTCTTTGTTAGACCAAGGCACATCGATATGCCTCGATTCGAGATACGCACGGTTCTCCCGGACAAAGGTAGTCCGTACCGTGAAGCCGCCTCTCATGCCTTCGTTGATGTCTTGTGCGATAGGAACTTGGGTTGATCCTGGCTTGGACCAAAAACTTTGCAACAACTTGCCGCGATGTTCGACTTCAACGAATGCGCGACCGGTGTCATAGCCGGTGCCCCAAATGGCGGCAAGTTTTTCACCGGGCTGCAATTCCCACTTAGGTGCAGCTAAGAGGTTCGCCAGTTTGAGCCCCAACTTATTGGCGGAAGGATCGACGACCCGAATATTCAATTCGGATTTGACTGGCTTGCCGTACTTGTCCTGAGACTCGAGGATGGCTCGATAGAGACCTCGCTCAATTCTCAGCGAAACTTCTTGTTTTCCGTCAGCAGCGGTTGCGAAATCGCTGTTCGATACGACTTCCGCCAACGCCCAAGTACTTTGGTTGGAAGGATCAGGGATAACGCTTGGGGTGGCGAGCTTGGCAGGTCGCCCGGGACCGGATGCTCTTCCTCGCGGCGCAGGAAGAATGCGTTGGCCGAGAATATCTGTCCTTAGGACCATCGCCGGTTCTTTTAGCCGATAGATCTTTAGCGTCCCTGTAGCCGACTGCCCTGTTCCATCGAGTGTGGTAGTCGCTATCGAGAACTTGGTATCGCTATCGGACGCTAACCACTCTTTGGCTGTTACGTTGGCTTGCAAGGCCGTGTAGCCGACGGTCACGGAACTGGTACCTGTTCGTGTTTCGCCGGTGGTATCGGTTACGTCTGCAGTAATTTGGTAGTTGAAATTCGGTTCGTCTCGTTCAGGTACGCTGGCATCTGGCTTGGCGGTGAAGCTAACACGGAATGAGCCGTCGGCTTCAGTCGTTGCCCAACCGTGCGAGATTTCTTGGGCGCTGCCGAGCATGGGAGGCATGCGCCAAGCGTAACAATACATGAACCAGGCTGGCCATCGAACTTGCCGAGTGATGCGATATCGCACTTTGGCACCGTTGATAGCGGACCCGGTGTAGCTCATGGCCTTGCCTGTAATTGTTACTTCATCGTTGAGCTTGGTTGCTTCTTTGGGAGCTTCAAGAGTGACAAGGAATTTGGGTCGCTTGTATTCCTCAACGCTGACGACTGCAGTTCCGGTGCGACCATCGTCGACGATTATTTGCATACTACCAGTGCCTCGATCGCGTGGTGCAGTGAAACTGCCAGTAAAGGAGCCGAAGGCATTGGAGCGCAATTTCAGTCGTTCGATCTCTTTGCCATTCACGTCCCGCAATTGGACCGACACCTCTCGATTGGGGACCGTTGCGTATTTGTCCTTTTTGGTGTCCGCGATCAAACAAACGCCTTTCAACTGGATCGTTTGACCTGGACGATAGATGGAACGGTCCGTGAACAGAACGAACTGAACGAAGTTGGTTGGCTGTTCCGACTGGGAGTAAGTCCTTTGTTCGTTTTGCACCGCGATTTCTTGCCCGTTGGCTGAGGCCAGTAGGAAGACACCGCGGTCATTGCTGGAAACGGAGAAGAGACCGTTGGCGTTTGTAGAAACCGCGGCCGCGACTGCCTCTCTGACGCTATTATTTCGGTCTTGTCTCACAAACGATCGCACTTTGGCATTGGCGATCGGTTCGCCTGTTTTAGCATTGAGTACAAAGCCCTCGAGCTTGCCGCTGCCCCATGACTGTCGGAGTACGAGGGCAAGGTTGCTGACCCAGACCTCGCAGGTCGAGATTACGTTGTCATTGTCAGAAAAGTCTGCGTTGGCGCTGGCGAGAATGAAGTAGTAACCAGGCTTGAGTTCCTTGGGAGCGGGCACATCGTGTGTTGCATCACGATAGTCTTCTGTCGATGGCAAATCGGCGGACCAGGCGAACACGGGCACTTGCCTAACGAATTGATCGCGATCGGTTTGGTTGATGGTCCCTGGGCTCCATCGATCTTGAGTGAATCGAGTGGTCCAGTCGACGTGGATTGCACGAAAATAAACTTTGGTGATATTTCTATAGGAGACTCGTAACATTGGCAACGGATCGTTCCAGACGCGTTCCGTTGTGACATTGAGACTTTTGGCTTCAATGTCTGCGATAGTGTTGAAGCAGAGTTTGCCACCGACGCTTTGCGGAAAGGCATTTTTTCCTTGGATGGCAATTTCGCGAGCTTCAACAAGTTCGTTTTCGCTTTGCAGCACGACGGCCCACCGATGGCGAGCGGTGGCAGACAGTTCATGTTTGGCATTGGTCTCAGCAAACGACTTGAGCGCCGCTTTGGTTCGGCTCCCTTTTTCTTCTCCCACTGCATTTGCATGTGCGAATTCCAGGCGACCGAGGTCCGCATCGAGATAGGCACTTCGGTCTTTGTCGTCTTGATGGATGGTCAGCAATCGCTGATAAAGCTGAATCGCCTTGAGTTTGGGCGAATCGGTATCGGTGCTGTTTGGCTTCCATGCAATGAAGTCTGCGGCTGGACCGAGGGCTGGACTAGCAGCTTCGATTTCGAAAGCGTCCTCGGCCTTCGCGCCGGCTTGTTCGCCGGCGGAATAAAAGTGGATGGCGGAAAATGCGATGAAGTCGAATAGGGTTGGCCGAAAACTGTCAGGCACCGTCCCTTTGGCAAACAAGATGTCATAGGACGCGATGGGAATAGCTCGAAGTTGTGCTTCGTTGGCAAGGGCTTTGGCATAGTGCAAATCGATTTCGGCAAATAGCCGAGGTAGGTCCCAGGTTGTGAAGTTATCGCTCGGCGGAGCAGCGGTTGCCGTACGTTGGCCGAAGCGCCACCGATTCTGTTCGAAATAGCTCCAATAGAACTGGGCTTGGATCCCGTGCATGACTGGGAGCATCTCAGGCTGAGCTTTGGCAATTTCAGCTCGCATCCGAGCGATTTGTTCCTCCGGTTTTGCACCTTCGATTTGCCCCTCAAGGAGAACACGTTTTGCGATCGCTTTGATGGCTTCTGGGTAGGCTTTTTCGGCCAAAGCAGCGTCCACAATGGGGCCGAGGGCTTCGATGGCAGACTTTGGAAGTCCCTTTTGGACAGCGTCGTCGACTTTTTTCCACATGGGTTCACGCTGAGACTTTGGTTGTTGGGAATGTGTCGAACCGGACAAGCCGAGGACTATCAACATCGTGGCGACGAAGACGGTGCCAATGGCTGTTGCAAAGAGAACGGAGTGAATTGGTTTCCAAAACATACATTGCCTTCTTTGAGAAGCTTCAAGGCTTCGAAATGTGTAGTCGAAACGAATCCGGTCGCAGCACCATGGTAGCGGATCATCGGCTTAACCGAAACGGAGCACTCCCAAGTAGACGCCGCCTAGTTTTCCGCGGTTCCCGAATCGCCTAAGATCGTTCGATGGACGAGAATTGCATCGTGGCGGATGCTGCCAGCATCCGGAGTGACGTTATGCAAAAATTTCGAGAATGCAATGACCGTTCAAAAGGTCGTCCTCGGCACGACTCTCAATGCGACTGAAAAACGTAAAATCCATTTAAATACACGCAAGCGATTCCATCGACTGGCTATTCCTCAATTAATAGGGCTTTGGCAAGCGTGGGAAGACGCGGGGCTTATCGATAGGATCAATACATTCCTTCGAACTTGTCTCGCTAGCGGTTGATTGGGGATTCTTTTGGGGCGGATGGTTTCCAAATGGTCGCATGGATGGGATGCACTTTGAAGTACGTACACTAACGAATGTCGCTCTTAGCACTGCCACAAAATAGACAGAGCTTAAAATTAAAGATGGCCCTTGGATTTACCGAATTCGCAAGACCCACTGGACTCACCACGGAAGGCCCGGAAAACACGGAAGTAGAATACCAGGAACAACTTCCTTTGACTTTGGATCCACTACTAAAACTACGGTTTCTTATCGGCTCTCTGTTCCGTGTATTCGGTGTGTTCCGTGGTTCCTCCTAATCACGTTGAGGACCAACGTGCCACCATGGATCAACCAGGATTCTTTTCCAAGTTATGCTCGATCACTTCTTCGGAGCTTTTGGTTTCCGTGCTTTTAGTAAACAACTCTTGGCGAACAATTTTGCCGGGAATCTCATCGCTTCGCCAGAGTTTGACGGTCATAGGACCCGTCTCGTTGCTTTCTTCCCATTCGAAGACTTTCGTGTTGAAATCAAGGTTACCAATCTTTATCACTTCGGCCCCTGTTTCCTTTGCTTTGGCTGAGGGCAGGAGGAACCTCGCTTCATCCATACCCTTTGGGACTCGGTAGGTCGCAGGATAGCGTACGATATCGTCTCCGTTTTCGACGGTCGGTTCATTCGGACGTTCGACGGTAACTTGGCTCCCCACCAACACTTCATCGGCGTCTTTTTTCTCGAGCCACATTTTCGTGGTAACGACCACGGTACCATTTGCATTCGAAACCAAACGCTTGCGTTTTACGAACGACTTTTCTGGAAACTGGCTCCAATTCGCATACTCGGGATGAATGGCCTTTGGAAGAGACTCATCTACCGCAGAAACGGCCGGCATCTGAATTGTTTTTTTTGGTTCATTGACTAGATCGCATCCGAAACAAACTCCTAGACCAAAAAACAACCAGCCCGATTTTGTCTTCATCTTCATTTGCCTTTACCTTATTTTTTCAATGCGAAAAGCGTGGCCGACGCTGCTAGCGTCGGTGCGGATGCTGGCAGCATCCGCCACGATACTAAATTTATTCTGATTGGCCGCAAGCGATGTTCCTATCGCTTCTTGGCGCCGTGGCTCTCCTCGTCAGCCACCTTGGCATCATCCTTCTTTATTTGTGCGAGTTGCTCATCTGTGAGCTTATCCGTTGGCAACTGGATATCGTTGCTTCCCCCACAACCGATGAAAGTCATACCAAAGAGCAATGTGACAGCTATTCCAATTCTTTTCATAAGGTCCCTATCGATTAAATTATTGAGGTAAATATCTATTAGCGAACCAACAAACGGAATCAATCGTCGCGTGTCGAAGCACTGTCGGCAAAGTCACGACCACAGTTGCATGCTGCAGCGTCTTCTTTCGCGATCGCAATTTTTTGCTCTGCAGTAAACGGGGTCGTCGGCAACACGATATTGGTTCGGGAATCACAACCACCAAGCAAGACAACTGCTAATAGGCGAAGAGGTAAACGAAGCATATTGATACCATGATTTAAGATTGATTTTTTTTCTTACAAACCGGACAGGACGCGTATCCTGTCCGATTGAATACCATCGTTGAACTATTGTTCATTGATAACGTTGCCGTCATCGATGACGCATAGATTCATCCAAGTAATCGCATCCACATTGAACGATGCAAACTGAACCGATCCATCGCCACGGACATAGTTCAAACCGCCTGTGTGCGAGGATCCAAAATAACGGCGCCAGACAGTTCCAGCCCCATTGAAATCAGAAGGCGTTCCTGTCGCCGGAAGAGACTTGTCCAAGTCAGACTTTGGAGGGAAGTGCCAGCGCAAAACGCATTCGTCCCAACCGGCATTGTTCCATCGTTCGTTGTCGCCACCGTCACTACCCTGTCGGCTAACTGGCAGGTGTTTCTCCGATGCCACGATACTGTTGGATGTACCGTCAGTGAAATCGCTGAGTTTCCGTTTGGCGCCTTGTCCGGACCAACAAATCGCACCTCTTCGGCCGCCTGTATTTCCAAAATTCTCTGGCGTACGTTCGTTTCGGCGCGGTGATAAGCCAATTGGAGCCGCTGGAATATCGCCCCAGTTTTCGTGTACTTCACCTTGGTAGAAACCAGCACAACCTGCGTAGTCACAACGACCAAACAACCCTGTACCGTAGCCCGTTGCCGCTCGGCGCGATGGGCAATAGAACGATGGAATCAAAGCCCTCGCCACATCGTCTTCACCGTTGTAATTGGCTGGTCGGCCGGAGTGGATTGGAGGCAAAGAGAAGTTTGCCAAGTTGTAGACGTTGGTAGCTTCGATGAAAGGAGTGATCTTGAACCAGTGACTCCAGCCATTTGGGTGAGCCGCATTGCAACAAGTGGTACCGCTTTCATACGCGCCTATGGGCTCGTTGTAGACCATGCCTGGCAAACTTGGGTCTCCGTCATACGGGCCTTTGGGCAAGTATTGGTGTGCCGATTCGTGATTCAAAAAGGCTAGGCCGATTTGCTTCAGATTGTTGGAGCACTGCATGCGTCGTGCTGCTTCGCGGGCCGCTTGAACGGCTGGCAAAAGCAGCCCAACCAATATTCCGATGATCGCGATGACCACCAACAGTTCAACAAGAGTAAACCCTCTTTTTCCACGCGCGAATTTCAATCGCTGTTCCCGCCAATTTCGCTTCACCATGTCAACCTCCACTTGAGATGTGCTAACACAAAATGTCTCGCCAACGGCGACACGCACTTTGTAGCGATGCGCTCATGAGGGTCTATAGATAGAAAGCAAGGTTCATAGCATCTTCAAATGCTCTTAACAGTGATGCTCGAAGAGACGAGAGTTTGTTAAGATTGGGCGATGGTTGGCATCGAGTACGCTGATCCTGGCCGTCGCCGCTAGCGTCGGTGCGGATGCTGGCAGCATCGACCACGATGCGCAGACGATGCGTTTAGCACGGATGGCAGCGAAGAGATTTGCGCCGTGCAGTTGTCATTACAAACCCTCGAAAGATCGCATGACGGTGGGGACCAAAGATCGCATGACGGTGGGGACCACCGTGCCACACTCGCTAACGCACTTGACGCACTTCGACTGCATCGATGGTATCGACGTTGTCGGTAGTGTTTCCACTCGGCGGAAAAGGGGACTGTGGTTGTTTGAATAGCGACGCTGCATTCGCCAAGCGCTCTTTGAACAACTCACCAGAGCAAACCAGGAAGACCATCACCGCAATGATAACGAGTGACCAATTCCAAAATATTCCGGTGACAAACATCATTACCGCCATCATCTGTCCGACGCGAGCCGCTGAGCGTGTCGCCTGAGAGTACGGCATCACCATTGCAAGTAAACTTCTCAGAACCCGGCCGCCGTCCATCGGAAAGGCCGGTAGCATATTGAATACCGCTAACACGAGGTTGGCGATAAAGAGTTGTTCCATGGGGTCCAGAGCGACGATCCCTTCTAGCGATACTTGTTCCAGGCTCGCTCGGATCGAAAGACCTAAAAACAGAACGGCAGCGATGACTAAGTTGACCATCGGCCCTGCGATGGCCACGATCAATTCCGCGAAGGGAGATCGCGTAAAATCGGCCATGCGAGCAACGCCACCGATGGGATACAAGGTGATATCCAACGTTGGAATGCGAAACCATTTACCAGCGATTGCATGCCCCATCTCATGGAGGAACACGCAACCGAAAATGGCAAACACAAATCCGATCGCGGAGGCAGCCACACCCAGACCACGTCCGATGTTGGATAGTCCGACATAGAGTGCAAGAAACCAGAAAGTCCAATGTATATAGACCTTGATCCCAAGCAGTTTCCCCAAATAAACGGTTTGAAACATATTCCTTGTATCGTCAATTCAAAAGTGAAAGCGTTGCACACGGTTGTTACCCGAGTCAACGACGTAAATACGGTTCTGGGAATCGACGGCTGCGGCCCAAGGCTGATTGAGTTCACCTGGTCTATTGCCAGCCATGCCCCAGCTAGCAAGCGACTTGCCACTGCGATCCAAATGTTGCACTCGATGGTTTCCAAATTCGCTCACGATGATGGTCCCGTCTCTCGCCAAGATCATCCCATAGGGATATTGGAAGTCGCCTGGCGCCTGGCCTTGCTTGCCCAAAATCGCCACCGAACGAGGTTTTTCTTCACGCCAATCAATGACCTGAATTCGATGGTTGCATGAGTCTGCCACCCACAGGAGCCCATCCTGATCCACGGTCAAACTCTGTGGTCGACTAAATTGGAGCGGTCCATCTCCATGCTCACCCATCCGATCTATGTATTGCCCGTTGCTGGAATATTTGTGAATGCGATCAAATTCTCCATACTCGCCGCAATAGTATTCACCGGTTGTCGTCCGGACAATGTCGGTAACGAATGCAAACTCTCCAGGATCCGGACCATTGGTGCCGCCGATCGTGCGCTCTTCGATCAATTCGCCTTCAGGCGTATAAAACAAGAAGCGATAATAATGCGTGTCGGCCACCATGATCGTACCATCGGTATCAATGCTCAAGCCGGTCGGCTTTCCTGCATCAATTGCTGGTGTACGCCAACCAAGAATGAATTTTCCTGCATCGTCGAACTTCTGAATGCGGCCGGTTTTGTCGACCACATAGATCTTGTCGTTTGCATCGATGGCAATTGCACGTGGCTTTTGAAATCGACCGTCCGAGAGCCCTCTTTGTCCAATTGTTAAATCCGATTCAATCAAAGAGTCACTTTGGGCGGAATTACTGCAACCGCTTTGGAAAACTAGACTGGGAGCGATACTAAGACCGACCCCAACCGCCAATATTTTGCCCGCCTCGTTGAAAAAGTCGCGACGCGAATAGTGAATATCAACACCCTTAGGCTGACCGAATGGTCGTTCAAGTGTCATTTGTACGCGCTTCTAATAGCGATATCTGGATTGTTTGGGGAATCGACCAAGTCAAGCATATGGGATATCATACCGTCACCGAAACGGAATTGCGAAATCAGTTTCGCTGATTTGAGCCTCATTAACCTTTGCCAAAGCATTTGCTACCTCGCGTATGACGAAGATTCTGGATTGGAGGAAATCAGACGATCCACGCGATATCGTTCATTTGGGGGTACAGGCGCTTGCCGAGGGACATGTCATTGCATTGCCGTCAAATTATTCGTACCTGCTCGTAGCCAGCGGGTTGCATTCCAACGCGGTTGATCAATTGAGTCAAATTGCCATCCGCTCAGGAAGTGGGGCTATATCCCTATTGGTTCGATCGGCTGACGAAACTCTTGATTATTTCCCGGATATTAGCTCTGCAGCCAGAAGACTTGCAAGGAAAGCCTGGCCCGGACCTGTGATGCTGAGCATTCGAGACTCCCACGCCTCCAGCTTGTTGCGATGTCTGGATGAACGTGTCTGCAGAGTTCTGCAAGACTCCAATAATCGGATTCGAGTTTGGCAACCAGAACATCCGGTTCTTGAACACATTGGTAGGCTCTGCTCGGGACCGTTACTCAGTGTCGTAGCTCGCGACCGGCAGGGTGCTGTATTGAGAACTGTTGATCAACTGAATCCTGAAGAAAGCGTGCTTGCGATCGACGATGGAAGTGTGCTCACGCCTGGGGAGCCAACGGTCGTAGCAATCGACGGCACCAGTGGCCACGTCATTCAACAGGGCATTGTGGATGAAAGTGGCCTGCGGCTGGTTTCTCAGTGGAGCGTTCTCTTTGTCTGTACCGGCAATACCTGCCGATCCCCGATGGCCCAAGCCATGATGGAAAAAAAGATTGCCGCAAAGTTTGGTAAAATGACCATTGCAGGAGGGTGTCCTATTGTGGCATTGTCAGCCGGCGTGTCCGCCTTTGGTGGCGACCCCGCTTCGCATGGAGCCTTAGAAGCAATTCGGCAATTCGGCACAACCCTCGATGGACACCAAAGTACGCAATTGACTTCGCATTTGGTCGAACAGGCCGACTTAATCTTGGCGATGGGCCAAAGGCATAAGCACGTTATCGTTTCGCAATGGCCTTCAGCTGCCTCGAAAGTCCATCTCATTTCACCCGATGGGGGCGAGATCAGTGACCCCTTTGGAGGGCCTTTGGAGGCCTACCAAAAGTGTGCGCAGCAATTGGATAAACACACCGATTATTGGATCGATAGACTCGATACGGAAAGTCTAGTCCAATGGGTTTAAGAAATTCGATTCATCCCAATCATGATGTGGAGTATGGAGAATGAGAATCGCCGTCGGTAGCGACCACAGAGGTTTTCAAATCAAAGGCAAGCTGATTACGCTGCTAACCGCTGATGGACATGAAGTCGAGGACTATGGCACCCAAAGCGACCAAGCCGTCGACTACCCTGACTTTGCAGTAGTCGTCGCAAAACGCGTGGCCGATGGCTTGGTTGAAAGAGGCATCCTCATTTGCGGAACGGGCTTCGGCATGGCTATCGTCGCCAACAAATTCAAGGGGGTGCGTGCAGCTGCCTGCTGTGACGAAGTGATGGCAGAAATGTGCCGTCGCCACAACGACGTGAACGTACTCTGCTTGCCCGGCGATCTGATCGGCGATCGACCCGTTGGCGATCTCGTTCGCATTTGGTTGGCAACCGAGTTTGAAGGAGGCCGTCACTCAAGACGATTGGAGAAAATTGCTGGAATCGAAAAAAAGGAATTGAGCTGAGAGGGTTCCAATCTCATGCAACGAATCGACAGCCATCACCACTTTTGGCTATACTCAGCCGATGAGTATCCATGGATTTCTGAGCCGATGAGCGTATTGCGAAAGGATTTCCTTCCATCGCATTTGCTGGCCGAAACACGGCCGACCCATGTAGACGGTGTGATCTCGGTCCAAGCAAGACAGAGCGAGGAGGAGACGAGTTGGTTGTTGTCGTTAGCGGATACGCAAGACTGGATCATGGGGGTAGTCGGTTGGCTACCGCTGGCGAATACGACCATTCGCCAAACCATGAATCGATTTCGCAATGAAAAGAAGCTGTGCGGATTGCGACATGTGGTCCAAGATGAATCCGATTACGGATTCCTTGCTCGAGCTGATTTTAACGACGGGATCCAAGCAATGAGGGAGTTCGGATGGACCTACGATCTGCTCATCTTGGGAAGGCAATTGCCGTTCGCAATTCCATTCGTCGATCGACATCCGGAGCAACTATTTGTTCTAGATCACATAGCCAAGCCGACGATTCATTCTGAGAAACACGACGCTACTTGGGATAGCAACATTCGAGAGTTGGCGAAACGGCCCAATGTCTATTGCAAATTCTCGGGCGTGGTCACCGAAGTGCAGGATCCATCGTGGTCGATTCCCCACATTCAACCGTATTGGGATACCGCCGTCGAAGCCTTCGGTGCAGATCGATTGATGTTCGGAACAGATTGGCCCGTATGCTTGCTCAGAACAAGCTATGCCGAATGGGTCACAGCGGTAGCTGTCTTCGCATCGAAACTAAGCGAAAGCGAACAAGCCAAATTCTGGTCGCTGAACGCAATGCGAGCCTACCGTCTTGGGGTTTGATATCAATAAGTGGGATAGGCTTCCAGCCTGT
>JANLUJ010001306.1:0-1993 GCA_031363425.1 Pirellula sp. | reverse complement strand
TTCGGCCAATCGATCGCGCAGCACGAAGCTGTCGTCCACTAATAGGATGCTTTGAAACTCTTGGTCCAAGGAGTTTGTCGTTTCGCAAAAACTAAGGGATATTCGGCTTTCATCAAAGCAATGTTTCCTGAATTGTAGCTTCAGCCTGGCTGTTCTAGTTGTCTAAACTCCAAAATACCGCCGGCTTGTAGTCCCCTGTGCAACGCTAATTCCAATCAGTGGCACTAGCCTAACACTGCCATGATTTTCTCGAGTAGCTTCTTAGTAGCCATAATACCGTCGTCTTCGCTCAATCTTGAGCCTTCATACTCGATGCCGACCCAACTGTGATAATTGGCTGCCATGACGATTTTCATCATCTTCATGAAATCGATCTTGGTCTCGTTGCCATCGGCGTCAAAATCGTAGCTTTTCGCGCTGACTGCCTTGGCTAATGGCATCAAATCGGTAACGCCTTGATAACGATCGTATTCGTAAAAGTTGCCAAAATCGGGGAGAGTTCCGCAATTCGCCATGCCGGTCATGCGTATGGTCTCTGAGAGCCATTTGCCGTTGGAGCTTAATCCACCGTGGTTCTCAACGATCACGTTCATGTCTAACGGTTTTGCATATTCGGACAGTCGACGCAATCCGTCTGCCGCAAGCTTCTTACCCTCTTCGAAATCAGCCGAAGTCTTTGCGTTAACTCGGATCGAATGGCAACCGAGGTACTTGGCGGCGTCCACCCATTTGTAATGATTCTCCACCGCCTTGGTTCGTTTGGCTTCGTCAACATCTCCAAGATCACCTGCCGTATCAACCATGATTAATACATTTGTGACCCCCAGATCGCTTGTCCGTTTTTTCATCTCCGCCAAATAGGTTTCATCCTTAGCCTTGTCTTTGAAGAATTGGTCTACGTATTCGACCGCGTTGATTCCGAACTTCTCCTTCGCTACTTTTGCGAAATCTAAATTGTCGAGCTTCTTTTGTTGCAACGATTTATGTAGAGACCATTGAGCCAGCGAAATCTTGAACGGCTTTGCCTTTTCCCCTTGAGCGAATAGGCTGTTGGTTGGCAAAGCCAACGCAGCTCCAAGGCCCGCAGCTGCAGTCGTAATGAAATCGCGGCGAGAAAATTGATTTGTCATGAAATGCATAAAATTTTGAATGAAGTTAGGTGTAAGACTTGAAATTGGCCGGGGCTGGAGCCCCATTATTGTATTTTGGCCCTAGATCGCTCGCAAGCAACGAAATTGCCACATACTAGTCAAAGAAATTGCACATTCTCCCTTCGTTCTCAAACTGGTCGAAAAAGTCCAGCGATACGACACTATTCCACGCGCCATGTCCAATACGCTACAATTGGACGCTCTAACATTCTCAAAAGCGAGACCGCCGAGCGGTCCATTTCGACTACCATCCTCCGAACAAGGCGACACATATGCGATTGGCTGCAAAGCGTTTTTGGCTCATCCCCACTTTCACGTATTGTAGTTTTGGGTTTTTTTGTAGTTTAGGGGCGGAAATGGCTTTGGCCGACGATTATGACCCAACTGCAGTTGCTAAAGCCGGCATTGCAAAGATGAAGGTTGGTTCTAAGGATTGGCCACAATGGGGTGGCTCACCGGAACGAAACAACGTGCCAGCCACCGGTGCGATGCCGACTCAATTCGACGTCAAAAAAGGTTCCAATATTCGTTGGTCAATGCCACTTGGTTCGGAGACCTACGGCAATCCGGTTATTGCTAACGGCAAAGTCTACGTTGGCACCAACAACGGCAATGGCTACATCAAACGTTATCCCAACACAGTGGACCTAGGCGTCTTACTTTGCTTCGATGAAAAAGATGGAAAGTTTCTATGGCAACACAGCAGTGAAAAGTTACCAACCGGCCGCGTTCATGATTGGCCCAACCAAGGCATATGTTGCGCACCTATGATTGAAGGGGATCGACTCTGGTATGTGACAAGTCGTGGAGAAGTCGTGTGTCTTGACACCGAAGGCTTCGCA
>JANLUJ010001238.1:0-3341 GCA_031363425.1 Pirellula sp. | reverse complement strand
GAAAGACTTTTGCAGGCGTCTATTTCCGAAGCAAATCGATCGGTCTGAGTTGCGATTGCACCTCTCAAGAAGTAACTGCCGACGATGCAAAGGACCATCAGCAGAGCCATGCCCATGTGAACCAGTTGTTCGTTTCGAAATAGGCTGGCCTTCGTCCAAAGGTTGCTATTCATGGCTGAGGCACTCCAATTGAAACTCTTGAACGGATCGATTCGAAACGAGGCGTTCTTGAGTAGACCGTAGTTCAACTTTCGAGAATACCTTCGATGCCTGGAGACTCTGAACAAAGGTCGAAATCGATTCGCTTTCGATCGCAATTCCCCGCAGGGTCAACTGACGCTCGCTTCTCATCGACTTGCTTTCTGACGATGGATTGGGTCTTTGCCCCGCGTTGGATTGCGATTCACGTGTCGAATGTGTAGATGCGATCGGTTTAGCGACTACCAAAACCTGCAATTCCTGAATTTGGACAGTACCATCCGAAGAAAGTACCCCATTTGCAATAATTCCCAGAAGAGAGTTAGTTCGGTCCTGCGAAACTGCCGTCTGTAACTGATCGATTTTTTGCTCTAGAACCAAGGCTTCTTTTGATTTGTGAATCCTATCCCGTTGCAATCGTCGAATGGGATCCGCCGCGACCTGTGATTCGTGCAACGCACTGAATGCTCGCCACCACTTCTCAAGCAGTGGGGCATTGAATAAGAAAACGGCAACGCCGAGAACTGCGAACACGACTACCCATTGGCGAAGTCTTTTACAAACAAGCCTACGCCAAACAAAGGAGGACGGTAATAAATTGACGTGCATTACATTGTTTCCCAAGCCAGCGAAGACAATCCCGACGCAATCGCAAATACTCCAACATGCTGATTGCCAAACAAGTTCTCGGAGACGTGGATCGCCCACGTCCGCGTTGGAAGGCCCACGCGATTCTCGATGGCCTGATCTATCGACGGGATTTTAACTCCAGCACCCATGAGCATGATTTGGCTCGGTGTGATCGTTCGATAGGCTCGATCGGCGAACGCTATCGTTTTGTCGATTTCATTCGCAAGCGTCTGAAGGAATCCGCCAAGTTTTTGTTGGAGCGGATTTGAAAAGTCATTTATTGCATTCAAATCACCCTCTGGATGTAACGGCGTTTGAAGAAGCAGTGTCTGAGCGTCGGATAGACTAATCTCGAACGAAACTGCAATGAGTTCTAGCAAATGGAACAATCCCAGATCACGTAGCCCCCGCGACAAAATTGGTTGGCCATCTTGAACGAGCGTCACGGTCGCTTGGTGATATCCTAGGTCAATCGCTAGTGTCGCGACATCATTGCCCTCGACAGCCATCGAAGTCGCTCTAGCCATAACACACGGCATGGCGTCGAGAGTTTGGCAATCGAATCCGGCCTTGAGCAAGTCGCTTGCCAAAAGCATGGCCGTTGACCGCTTTAGCGATACCGCTCCGAAACTAGACACATTCGAACGAGGTCGATTCTGAGGCAATACCCAGCAGTCGGTTAAGAGATCCTCCAGCTCGCAATCCAACTCGAGCGCTATTTCGGATCGAACCATGGCCTGCGACTCAGAAGGGTCACAACCAGGTAGGTCCAGTTCGCGGTATGCAATCATACCATCGGTAAGCGTTGCAGCGCAATTGCGTCCATGGAAGAGAGCATTCAAGTTTTCAAGGTGTTCTAAAGTGGGTGCAAGTCCATGTTCAATAATCTCGACGCTCGCCAGCCATCCAAAGTTTTCATCGCATTGGGACGAGTTAGGCTCCGATGCTATTGCATATGTTGTTGGGTGTTCAACGGACCAAACTGCAGCAAGTTGCCATCGGTTGTCGATCTTACGAACCTGCGCCATGTTGATACAGTGGCAGCCGATTTCCACTCCAGTCCAACCATAGGAATGTTGGAATAGGCGATGACTGATTCGATCTAGGTGAGAGAAAAGTGAACTCATGGTAGCCAACGGTAGGTCGTACTTGTCAGCATGAGAAACGGAGTTGGCGTACCAATCAAGACTTATCGCGAAGCCGTCGTTACATCTAGCAAAGGCAGAATTATCGAAAGCACTACGACCGCAACCACTCCACCTAATCCAATAATGATGGCAGGCTCGAGCATTTTTACGAGTGTCCTCAGACGTCTTTCCCCCTCGTCCTCAAAATACTCTCCAACCGACAGCAAAACTGCTGGAAGCTTGCCTGTACGCTCGCCTGTTGAAACCATATGTGCAGCTCCTGCAGGCAAAAAGTTCGCATTGACCAAGGTCTGGCTCATCCCCTCGCCTTGCAGAATCTCTTTTTCAACTTTCTCAAACATCTCTCGAAAAAGCCCATTGCGGGTCGCCTTGCGACACAGTCGGATACTTTCAAGCAACGGCACGCCGTTTTCTAGCATTGTGCCAAGCAGACGAAATATCCTGCCGGTGATCAGTGCGCGCATCGAATCCTTGATGATCAACGTATTCAAAAGAGCGCGGTCGAAAACGCGACGAACGCGAGGATGATTCCGAAAACCAATCCCCAAACCAATCAATCCAACGAATGCAATTGCGATGACGATCCAATGGTTCCGAAGGCCAGTACCGATGGACAAAAGGATGTTGGTGAGTGGCGGAACAGGGCGCCCCATGTCTTGAAAGATGCTCGCAAACTGTGGCAAAACAAAGAAAAGCATCGAGCAAATGACGTTGAATGTAATGGCGCATAGAACTCCAGGATACATCAGCATCCCCATTACGGAACTGCGCAGATTCTGGTCCTTGCGCATCATGCGAGTTGTCCGCTCCAGCACATCGACTATTCGCCCTGCTTGTTCCCCAGCAGCCAACGCGGCCACCATGGACTCACTAAAAACTTTGGGATGTTTCGTGAGTGCGGCGGAGAATTTCAAGCCCTGCGAAACATCTTGGTAGGTTGCAAGGAGTACTCGTCGAAGGCTCGGGACGGAACACTGAGTCGCAACCGTGTTGAGGGCTTCCGCAAGGTCGTCCCCCGATTGGCACATGATCGAGAGCTGCGACAGTGCAACGATCAAATCGGAGTTTTTGACGCGACTGTTGCCGAAGGTGATCTTCGAAGTCTTGAGCGACATGCTCGTTTGTGCTGGACTGAAGAGTGACCGTGACTCAACAGCTACCACCGACAATGCATACAATCCCTGCGAACGAAGCCTTTGCCTAACTGCAAGCGCGCTTTCGCCATCAAACTGTCCGTCAACTGACTTGCCTTGTCGGTCTTTTGCGAGGTACTGAAATTGCATGGAAGTATGTGTGTATGGTTGATGAAGATATAACTGTATTCGGCCTGAGCAAAAGGGTGGTCACTTTGTGAGCGGCAAGGCG
>JANLUJ010001188.1:0-5395 GCA_031363425.1 Pirellula sp. | reverse complement strand
GCATCCAAACAGATTCGGTAATTACAGGAATCGAGCGATAAACATATGGCTGCTATCGGAGACGACCAACAGTACTTCTCCCCTTGCCAAGTTTCGGTTGGATAGAAATTAATTCCACTCTCTTTGAGTGCTGGTGCTTCGACAACAAGCGGTAAAGTACAATTATCCTTTCCATGATTGCGGCTCGTTTCCGACCGAAATCGAATCGATCCCACTTCCGCGCAGCATTCGCGAAGCGATAGATACTGACTAAGGAAAGGCTCGTAGTTTTTTTTCTCAAAGCGAGTTAGGTGTAACCTCGTCCATAGACTTAAATAGGTCAAGTAAACGCGAATCGTCGCTTTGCAAGTTTCCCCTCGCCAGCCAGTAATGGCGGTAAGCAATGTCGACTTACTGAGCCCATGCAATCGACTTGCGGCTTGTCGATTTCCTCGAATAATTGCACGCAAAATCTGGTGCCACAATGCTTGCGCCGTACCGGGTTCAATTGACTCCGGGGGTTGTGCGGGGCCATTCGATTGAAAGTAGGCGCGGGCCAACTCCGGTTCGGATGCCCAGAAACGGTGTGCCCCGAGTCTCCCAGCCGACATCGCGAATAGCAATTCATGAATGGAGTCCGTATCGCAGTGTTCCATTATCACATCCGGAAATTCCTCCAATTCATACCCGCTTTCTACGATTTGAATCGCGAGTACCGTCTCCGCAAATCGAAGATACTCTTCGTTAAATGTCCCAAGGGCTTGAAATACATCGCGGCGAATGAGTAACCCACGCAAACCAACGGTGCGCCATAAGCCTAACGTGCGCATTATGTCGCTTTCCCGTTCAAATAACGCTGCATCAACATGGGCTAAATGCGATCGCATTCTATGAGTCGAGCCAAGTGTCGCCGCATCGCAGGATGTTGAGTTTAGGCGTCGACATAGTTTGGTGACCGCTTCCGGAGCAGGCACGACATGGGCTTCGGAGAACACGATCCAATCGGAATTCGCTGCTCGGGCACCATCGTTATAGAGTTGGGCTTCGTTGGAAGAGTTCGTCGAAACCAGATGGTCTCGGGGGCCTAGCTTTTCGGCTATTTTCTGAGCAAGATTCGGTTTCCCGGAATCCACTACGATCAACTCAAAAGGCGTTGCATCGGTTCGCTGACTCAACCATGTGTCGATAGCTTGCAACGCGACTCCCCGATCGTCGTGCAGTGGAACCACCAGCGAGAACAAAGGGGTACGAGGTCGGCTCACAGAGTTGTGGATCACTGTGCAAAAACGAGTTTTCAAAATGGCCCGTAAGTTACGAGCTGGATAGTAGTAGATTACGGATACAAGATCAAGCCTGTTTGATCGAAGTCGAATCGGTGATCGATGCTGGAATTTTCGGTCAAAAAAAAACCACGGAAGACACGGAAGACACGGAAAAAGACATCAATTGAACGGGGCTTGATATCGTTCGCTCGCCATTTCAACTGACGCCATTTCAACTGAGATGTACGCTTACAACCTGCTTCATTTTTCGCTCATTTCCGATTCCGTGTGTTCCGGTGCGCCAGGCCGACCATATGTCGGATGTCGGAAAGGACCGTCTTCTTGTGCAAGCGTTCGATTACCCCAACACTTTGAGGAAAGCACTGTTATCCGGTCAAACCGATACGCCAAGCAATTCTTTCGCTTCTAGATATCCCAGTGAGGTCCGACCGTATTCACTTGCTGTAACTCTCGCGAGTGCGACGAGTTGGTTCCATCGGAATGCGTTTCGAGTAGACGAAAATTCAACGAGTGCTGTGTGGTAGTACTTCTCAGCATGTAGTGCTCCATCTTCGCTAGTTGCGAACCGCAACATCAAATCGAACATTGGCCGTTCCCCATGGCCAAGTTGTCCGTAGCGTTTCACAATGGCCGCAGCTCGGAATTGCTCTTTGCTCCTTATCGCTTCGTCCGCTTGTGCGATTAGAACCTCGGCCTTCTCGTCGCGAACTTCTGCCAAGTGCTCAGCAAAGGGATAAGGCGCTGACGTTGACCGATCGCTTTGGCCGCCGGTATGGAATGCGCCAACGAGCAAGCTCGCAACGACGTTCCTCGGACTACTCACGCGAACAGTGTTTCGCCACGCATTGGCTGCGTCCGAAGCGTGCACACCAACGGAATCTCCATGACAACTGCCCTCAGGTTTCTCGACATTAGCCCATTTCTCAGGGCGACCGGGATCGTGCAAGACGAGTCGATTCGCGGCAATCGAAATTGCCTCACCAACCGCCTCTGGCGAAAACCCTTCAACCAACGACTGAGCAACGGCATTGGCGGCATGTTCTCTTGACCCTCGGAAGATCGCATCCGCCAATTCGCTGATCCACAAATCGTCGCCAATTCGCGTTCCAAGTTGACGGCCCAAGAGTTTGTATTGATCCAAAAGCGAAGGCAGGACTTGACGAATTGGAGACACTTGCTGATTATGTGCTTGAATCTGCTTCTCCGTGTTTGCACAGTAACGAATCGATTGACGCAGGAGGCAATTGGCCCATTCGTTTCCAGCCAGTTCCAAGGTGTCCAATGCCCTCCAAGCCAGAACAACACGATGAACGTCGACTTCATCATCAACTTCGAACTGTAAATGATTGAACGCTTCGCCGACTGGCAAGTGCGCAAGCGACGCAAAAATTCGGTCAGCTCGTTCTACGTCTCCCGTACGTGCAATGCTTCTCAAATATTCGCCTGGGCTTTCCTTGCTGGGAATGGCTTCTGGGGCAACGCTGTGGAGCACTTCGCTCTGCCTTCCTCCAAACTCTTGAATGCGAGTCGCGTTGCGATGCAGTACCTTTAGAACAGGTAAGGCCTGCAACTCAGTCGGTAACTCCTTGGACATTCGATAGGCTGGCGCTAACGCCATGAACGTGTGGAAGCCAATATAGTCCTGCCCGCCAAATGTTCGCGCGTTTGACAATGCTCCTGCTGCGACCAAAGTTCTCAACTCTTCGCCAGACTTCAAGCGCTTTACCAGGGCCGCTGTCAATTCGGCTGGACGTGTTTCTTGCATCAAACGAACCAACGGCTCCAACTTGCCAAAATCAAGTGCGGAAGGAACTTCGTCAGCAAATGCGACTCCGATGCCGAGGTCTGCGGCCAATGAAGTCCCTAACCCAGCCATCAACATTCCACTGCCAACTTGATTCAAAAACTGACGACGACTAGCAGCCATAGTTAGATCCAATGCAAGTTAAGGTTCTATTGCACCCGGTTTAACGGGGCAGAATCCCACTCAGTCTATCAGATTGCCGAAGCAAACACAAAGTGAAATCGCGTGGCTTTTCAGTCACTCTCCTGATTCGAGCCTCAATGAACGAAACGCATACGTGGTTTTTAGGATTGATACCTTAAGCACCTAATCTCAGGCAGCGGTCAAGTTTCAAAAAATACTTTTCTCTATACAATGTTCCAAATCACGATACCAAAAAGCGCTCCGATATGACCATTTTCTTTCTCATAGTACTCGGCAGTAGCCATCGAACCTAATTTTCGGAAACCCGATACATGAACTCACACTTTTACAAACTTGCGGCCGCGTCCATAGTCGCATCGACCCTCGGTTGCAGCAGTAACTCGGGCAGCAGTAACACGGGCAGCAGTAACACAAGCCAACAATCCGCTAGCAACGTGAGTACGAACATGCAATCTCCAAATTCGAGAGTGGTCAAAATCGACAAACCGAATGAAAACGGTTTTGCGAAAATCATCATTCGCGACGGAGACAATTACGAAGAAGGGATCGTTGATGCGAATGGCAACGAAGTGGTTCAAGCTTGTTCGCAGATGTTGGTGAACGACATTGCGGGAAGTCTCGCTTTGGTAAGGGTTGAAAGCAAGTCCCTGTTTGTTCCATTGGATGGAGGATACGTTTCCTCAGCAGACCTCGACAGAGTCAATGGATTTCAATACGCCGAACCCTACAGTTGCGGGTTCGCTATGGTTTGCCTTAACGACGTTTGGTTTTATCTTGGCTCGAACTACGAAAAAGCATTTGGCTTGGATTTCGAATTCGCAGAGTCCTTTCATCATGATCGCGCTTACGTTAAGGCAGGCGATCGGCATCGCATCATTGACACGCAGGGGAAGACGGTCGCGGAATTGAACTACGATCAAGTTAACCTGCAAAGTCCATGGTGTTGGCAAGTGACGAAGATCGAGCAAAAACAGTATCTAAGTGGCTTTGTCGACTTGAATGGAAACTTGATTACCGAAGTGGTCTACGAAAACGTTGGCCATTACGACCCAGAGGTGAAGCGAATTCGTGTTGGCCAGAATGGACTCCATGGCTTCTTGGATGAACATGCAAAGGTCGTAATCCCCGTCAAATTTGAGCACGCAGAAGTCTTTGATCGAGGCAAAGCCAGAGTGGTTCTTGACGGCAGAGCTTTTCTTATCAATCCCGATGGAATCGAAGTCCCTGAGTAACAAAACGATTTCGTGTGCCCCCAACCATAAAAGAAGTATGAGCACGAACATAGACCATCTTCGTTTTCAAAAACGCACCATGCATCTGGCAGATGTCTTCGGCACAGACTGTGAGCTATTGCTACGTTTCGAAGCGGCGAAAGACCTTCCTTCAAATGACTCAATCTTCAAGGCTGAGGGCCGTAGCATGAAACTGATCTATCGAAGTAACCTTGTCTATTACTTTTTTGCGGGCAGCGTCGGTTAAGGTTGGCATGCCCAATCTCACGGCGGTTTCCAACAGTTCATTTGCCTGGGCGTTCCTGAGAATGCCGTTTTGAAGCTCACGATTAACTTCCATTACTTCATAAATGCCCACGCGTCCGAAGTATCCTGAGTGGAAGTTGTCATCGTGAGGTATTCCACGTACCAACGTGTAACGATGTGCTTCAGCAGGGTCGATATTCAGTATTCGGCAGTCGGCCTCGTTGGGTTCGTATTCCTGACGATGTTTCGGACAAACCTGCAGTACCAACCGTTGGGAGACAACACCTCGCAAGCAGTTTGCCAGAATGGGTGTAGGAACGTCGAAATTTTTGAGGACATCAATGGCAGCTACAGACGTGCTAGCATGCAGGGTGCTGAGTACAAGAACGCCAGTCAGTGCCGATTGGCAGGCAATCTGCGCCGTCTCTGCGTCGCGAATTTCACCGACCATCATGATATCCGGGTCTTGCCGAAGTACGCAGCGAAGGGCATTAGCGAATTCGAAACCGATCTTGGGGTCAACTTGAACCTGGCAAATATCGGGCACGCGCAGCTCAACCGGATCCTCAATGGTTACAATACTATGGTGGGGATTATTCAACTCGCGCAAGAATGAATAAACCGAAGTTGATTTACCTGAGCCGACTGGACCGACAACCAAGATCAAGCCATAGGGCGAAGCTAAACAGCGCCTCAGAGCAGAGGTG
>JANLUJ010001183.1:0-4847 GCA_031363425.1 Pirellula sp. | reverse complement strand
CACCGGGGCCAACGTTTTCCATTCCCGTTTTGCATCGGTTATGGAAAGCGCGTTGAGCCCCTTCCAACCGGCAGACCATGCATTTCGGTCGCTGCCTTCCAGCACAGTCAAGAACAGATCGTAGTCGGATTGGACTGGGTTCGCGGAAAGCAAATCGGCGGCAACCGGTCGAAGCATGGAAATGAATGAACTCGCACGGATCGATTTTGCAAAATCGCTATCGATGCCGTTTTCCGACGCAAACCTCAAGACTGGAACGGACCATGTCGACGGTTCCGAGGCGAGTAGGTGCGCTCGCATCTTTTTCCTTGAAGCTGCTTGGACATCGGCTGGGAACGACGTGAGTAGAATCAAATCTTCTGGACAACATGGAACAGGTAATTCCACGAAAGCAGCTCCCAGTCCGGGATCCCGCTTTGAAAGCGCGGTGACCAACTGCTGGAGCCTAATGGGCCACTGGTTGTCCGTATAGAGTCCGCGCGTCTTGACCTTGCGGACGATTCCAGCCAACGCCAAGGCCGTTTGGTTCGTCATCTCCTGGGTGCGTGGGTGTTGGCAATTGGCTGAACAGCAGAGCGCGTGGATATCCCACGTGGGGTGGCTCTTTTCGTCGATTTGACTCAAGCAATAGGCAAGCGACTCGTTGTCTTTTGGCTCGAGCATGGAAAGGGTGCGCATCGCTTCTGAATGAATGAGTTGTCGGCCAGACTCACTTGCCTGCTTAGCTAAAAACAGCGCCCAGCCGATCCACGCGGTTCGAACATTTTCCGGGAGCTTCGATGAACTGAGTGCTTTGAAGCCATCTAGAACATCCGGCTGTGGAGGGTCTTGTTGTTGAGGCAATGAAAATCGACGTTCGCCTAAGGCCGATTGCAGCACAGTGAGAAATTCCAAAACATCACGGGTCGACCAATTCGGTTGGTGCTTGGGTACCCAACTCGCCAACGCATCGAGCAAAGGTGCGTCGATCGAAGTTGTTGAATTGCCAAAGAGCTGTTTGGCGGTCACGAAATCGATGGAATTGTTATCCGTCTTTTTGGCCAGCGGCATGCCGGATCGGGCCAATGCCCAAAGCCATGTGCGACGCAGAGCATTTCCCGCTTCACTGTCCTCCACTTGCAGGCTGTTAGCCGAATTAAAAGATAGTTTTCGAACTCCAAAAGCCTCCCAGCGGAGTCGTTCGTCAGCACGTCCTACATGCTGTTCCCAATTCGATTGATCGTCGATAACTGAGTTGAAGGGAGCGGAGGCATAGTCCATCGCCGACACCGCATTCATGAACTTGTTGTCGTTGGTAGCGATCCCGACGTTGCCCCTGCCGACCAACCACCACGCTGCTGCTCGCGTTGACCGCGACGGAGAGCTAAGGAAATTTTGTATCTTCGAAAATGGAATCGCGACGTTCAATCGTGTCAAGATTTGTGCACATCGCAATTTCGCCGCAGCAACTTTGTCCGGTTCGGCTGATATTGGAATTTCCCCTGACAGTGTTCCAAGGATCGCTTTGATTCCAGCCTTGTCGACTTCGGGGAACCATTGTGTTTCGGACCAACTCTCGTTTGGGTTGATTGCAGTCACCAAGCGTTGCAACGAACCAGCTTGTGACGCAGATAGTTGGCCCTTGGAAACGGACTCCGAAAACCACTTGTCGGATTGAGACGGACAATTTTCTTTTGCAGAAACGCGAAAGATAGCACCCGTAGTTCCGCGACCACCGACGCATATCAGAAGGCTTCCGTCAGCACCTACACAAATATCCGTTGGGGCGAAGCCAATCGTTCCGCTCGGTTGCATGAACACTTCTGCTGGCACTTTATTAGGAATGCGCTTGCTGTCCACCAAATTACTCGACGGATAGATTGCAATCACTCGGCCAAAGGTCCAATCCAACACGAATACTGCGTCATGGTATTTCTTTGGAAATGCTCGATGCTGGTACACCGCGACCCCCGTTGGTGATCCACGTCCTAACTGAGCCAAAACCAGTGGCATAGTAATACGATGATCTTCGTCTTTCCATGATTGCCCGCACCAACCCGCATCGCAGCCTGGCCCCAAAACCATCACGCGAGTTGGGCGATACCATGGCAACGTCGCCTCGCGTTCGCAATCACTATCGAATGTGACAATTTGACCATCTGGCATGAAATCAAAGTCATAACAGTTTCGCATTCCGTGCGCCCACACACCTCGCTTTGAAAAGTCGGGGCTAATTCGCCAAATCGTTCCACTTCGAGCGCGCGTCACCGGGCTGATGGGGTCGCTTTGAAGCTTAGAAATGTCTCGTGCAAAATTGCCAGCAATCAAATACCAATAACCATCCGGTCCGCGTCGGATCGCATGAGCGTTATGCTCTCCTCCGGTTGGGAGCTCCAAAACTTTTTTAGGATTAGGGTCTGCCGTCAAGTCGCCATCGGTATCCTCACTGAGCCACAACCCTCCGTCGCTGACATAATACAGTTTGTTGCCCTCAGACCATAAGCCTTGGGCTCCTTGTTTTGGGAGACTGGACCAAAGAAAACTCTTGTCGAATTTCCCGTCCCCATCTTCGTCTACTAGCGTTCGAATGTAACCTGGCCCAGAAACGACAGGACGTCCAAGGCGGTCAAGCGTCATGCAGAAACAGTCATGCGCCATCGAATCATCGGCAACCCTTTGCACGGAAAACCCATCGGGAACCATAAACGGAGGATCGTCGTCTGCTCGGGCTCCATTTGCGATTCCCTGGATGCAAATCATGTACAGCATCGAAACACACAAGAAACAGGTAATCCAACCCCGCAGAATTAACACGACCCGAGCTCCATTACAGCGTATCATGAAGAAATTGAGGTAAACTCCATTATGAATCCTCAGCAGAGTAATATTAACGTTTTTGTATAATTTAAAAGCCCGAATCATCCCGTCCTTGGCGAAATACTCGCTAATCTTCCTACATGTGCCAAACCACCATTCGCTCGAGGCAATGCATTGTCTGACACAAATCCTTCAC
Source organism: Pirellula sp. (assembly GCA_031363425.1). Lineage (GTDB taxonomy): Bacteria > Planctomycetota > Planctomycetia > Pirellulales > Pirellulaceae > JBKCUI01. The sequence continues at coordinate 1,855 of JANLUJ010001183.1, read as the reverse complement.
TTCTAAATTTTGCATGCCCGAAGTGCCAAAAGAATCTTAGGGCACCTTCAAACCTGGCTGGGCAGAAATTGGTCTGCCCTAAATGCTCATCGCCAATCCGCGTTCCCGGCGTCGTTGAAATCAAGAACGACGATGACGATTGGCTCTCGCTAAATGAACCAAGTGAACCGAAAAATGCATCTTCGCCCGAGAAAATGAAGGGGTTTAAGAAGACCTCGACGACTCAAAGCACGTCTCCATCCAAATCGATATCACCCCCGGTAGCGCCGCAATCTGCGAAGACGGATTCCGACGAATTTCTGCTGGCACCTCCGGAAACCATCGATTCAAAACGCTCATCTGATCAGCTACCAAAGGAAACATCGAAAGAAACGACAACTCGCAAAAGTGTTTTTGACGACGATTTGCCTGAACTGGCCCCTCTCGACGATGGCTCAACGCCAAACGCACCTGCTGAGACGAAATTGTCGAATTCCGTCGTTGCAAAACCAATCGTAAAATCATCTGCTAAACCTGCATTGGTTTTACCTGATATTTCATTGCCTGGACTCGACCTCTCGGATGTTTCTCTCGCGCCCTTAGAAGCGACTAAGCCAAACCTTGTCGGCTCATTGGACGACATCTCGCTAGAAGGCCCCGCCTTGATTGGCCCCTTGGCTTCACTCGTCGACGAAGAGTTCAATTTTCATTGCAAGCTATGTGGTAGTCTGCTCAGTTCCAGTCGTTCTCGCATTGGCACAATGACGAGTTGCCCGGACTGCTTTTCTAAAGTGAGCGTCCCTAGCCCGCCCGCAAGAAAGAAACTGGCGGATGTCAAAATGGATGAAGAGGTCGCTCGTGTCACCTTTGCGCCCATCGATTCACTCAGCGTTCGCGGCACCAACAACTCCAGCGAGAAAACGAAGGAGATTCTTGACAGGGCCGAACAGACCCTTGAAAACGAACGCGAAGAATTCCTTGATGGAACCTTTGACACGAAGCGTTGGATGGGCTTTCTATTTGGTTTTCTTCGAGACCCGCTCGTCATCGCCGCGGCTGTCGGCCTTGGCTTCATTACCGGTTTCTGGCTATTTGCCATTGCCGCTGTGGGCACTTGGATCGAACTTCAAGGAGCGCAGCTATTTATTGCGCGATTGGCACTGCTATGTGTATTTTGTATTCCAATCGTTGGCGCCATATGCATGTGCGGAATCGCTATTTTGACCATGGCCGCTAACCGTTCGAGTCGAGTGGTTGAGTGGCCATTCATGAGACTCTCAGAATCCATCGGTGAATGCACCATGATCATGGTATCGGTTTTGGCTTCAAGTATCCCGGGTGGAATGATCGGTGTCGTTTTCAATTCACTCAACGCACACCCGCTGGTTTCGCTGGCTTTTGTTTTGCTAGGAGTTTGGGGACTAACCCCCATTTTGCTACTGTGCATGATCGACAATAGTTCGATCCTTGAGCCATACTCCAAAGCGGTTATCAACTCGATCAAGAGTCGACCTGAAGCGTGGGGTGCAATGTACATGCAAACAGCGGTGGGCATGGTAGCGTTCTTTTTGTTCATGTTGCTGACCAGTGCGCAGAGTCCGGTTGGCGACTTCATCTTAGGGTTCACTGTGCCACTATTTTGTTTCTTTATTATCAATCAATATGGCGTTCTCGCGGGCCGAATCAGCCAAGTTACCGACATGGGATTCGAAGGAAATTTTTCGGAGGACTAAGGCGACCGGCAGGCTGAAAAGTACCAGTAGCACGACGCGCGAGCTAGTGCCACTGATTGGAATTAGCGTTGCACAGGGGACTACTCGTTCCCAGGCTCTGCGGCTCTGCCTGGGAACGCACTGCCGTGGAGGCTCCTGCCTCC
>JANLUJ010001124.1:0-1572 GCA_031363425.1 Pirellula sp. | reverse complement strand
GTCATCCACTGCTCAATGAAGTTCGTCGTACCTTCCAAGGGGCTACGCAGCAATAGCGAATCATCATCACCCCCCTGGTTTTTTTTGCCATTCTTTGAAGTCAATGTGGACAATCGATCTTCAGCAATCGACGACTCGTCTCCGCGTACCATGAATGCGACAGCTCCAATGATGGCTGCAACACAAAAACCTACGGAGGCGGCAATTATCAATACAATCATCTTGCTAAGCCCTCATCATGATCCGCTGGCGGAATGCACTTGCTGGCAATCGTATGCCAGCCGACTCTAATCGAGGCATAAACGAAGGTCGAACTCCAGTCGCTTCGAAGTAGCCGTGCGCCTTTCCATTTTCGTCAACACCCTCTTGCACGAAACGGTAGATGTCTTGCAATACAACGGTGTCCTGCTCCATGCCTTGAACTTCCGTGATATTCATCACGCGTCGAGGTCCGCCTTGCAGCCGATTCGCTTGAATGATCACGTCGACTGCGCCAGCAACCTGCTGGCGAATTGCTTTGATTGGCAAATCGTAGCCGGCCATCATTACGAGCGTTTCAAGTCTCGCAATTGCATCGCGAGGCGAATTGGAGTGTACTGTGGTCATCGAGCCGTCGTGCCCCGTATTCATGGCTTGCAACATGTCCAGCGTCTCGCCTCCTCGACATTCGCCAATGATAATGCGCTCGGGACGCATTCGGAGTGCATTTCGCACTAGGTCCGTGGCGGTAATCGCACCCGTCCCTTCGATGTTCGCCGGCCTTGTTTCTAGTCGCACAACGTGTTCTTGTTGAAGCTGGAGTTCAGCAGCATCCTCGATAGTGACAACGCGTTGATCGTTCTGAATGAAACTACTAAGAGTATTGAGCAGCGTGGTTTTCCCAGAGCCAGTGCCGCCGCTAATAATAATATTCAGTCGGGCCTTGATACAACCCTCTAGCAACATCACCATTTCCGGCGTAAAGGCTTTGAAATTAAGTAAGCCCTCCAACTTAACTGGGTTGGAACCAAATCGCCGAATCGAAACACATGCACCGTCCAATGCAAGTGGCGGAATGATCGCATTCACTCGCGAACCGTCTTCCAATCGAGCATCCACCATAGGACATGTTTCATCTACCCGTCGACCTACCTTCGATACGATTCGGTCGATGATTTGCATCAAGTGAGCATTGTCACGAAACTCGACTTCGGTCTTGACTAGCTGACCGCGTCGTTCGACGAAAATGTTCTTGGGCCCATTGATAAGTATGTCGCTGATCGAGGGATCCTTGAGCAAGAATTCCAGCGGGCCGAGACCGAGTGTTTCATCGAGTACCTCGTCGACGATTTTGTCGCGCTCGGAACGATTGAGAAATGTATTCTCGCTGTCGCATAAATGCTCAACGACTAATCGTATCTCACGTCGAAATGACTCACCCTTGAGATCTCCCACCCTTGACAGGTCGATCTTGTCGACTAGTCGCTGGTGCATCCGACGTTTTATTGCCTCAAACTCTTCTTGTTTGGATTGGTCAGAGGATCGTGGACTTGGATTGGCTGGTTTCATGGCTTCCTGCGCATTTGGACTCGG
>JANLUJ010001121.1:0-5296 GCA_031363425.1 Pirellula sp. | reverse complement strand
GGCGACCGTGATCGTTTTATTGCCGTGCGTATCACGAGGCGTACCGCTGGTTCGAAGAATGGAATTTTGTGGATCTTGGTCGAGTGTCGCATCCATCTGAGAATCGTTTCCAACTTCTGTTCGCATTTATCTGGCCCCCATGCGTTCATCTTCTGTATTCGAGTTTGACACTTGCATTTCCTTTTATCGGGGGAGTGGAACCATGAAAGGAGTTTCTTTAGTTCGGTTCCTGGTCCTTCCTGGTTCGCGACGGTTCTTATGACTTGCATGAAGGGTCGCATCTCCACGAGTAGTCGTGCGGCCAAATCTGGAATGGTGTGCTGGATTTGATGGCGTGCGATACCAAGCGTAAGCATGTTCCTTTGCTGAGGCAGCTCGCACTCATTGCAGTATTTACATGCGTTCGCATCTGGTCGAACTGACTCGCCCGCAATCTCTGATGCAATGCTACAAATTCCATCGTGATAATGTTTGCACTTCATGCGCATGTAACCACAGAAGGCAACGTAACCGTGGTGGAGAACGAGCCGGCAACGGTCGAAACCATCGGTGCGGCTCCCGCTGGCGTACCGAAGAAGGCAAGCAAGAAGCCTAAGGCGGAAAAGACTGATACGAATGCGAACGACCAGCAAGCAAAGAAACTCAGCTGTGTTAACCATGGTTTTGAGTCTCCTAGCTAAAAGCACAAAAATTGTGTCGAGTCCATTAGCAAGCAATTTGATCGATCGCACGGACACGTTAGGTCACGCGGAAATCGAGGATGGGTTTGTTTTTGATGGAGACTGCGAATCTTTGTTCGCCCGTGTTGATCAGACAAATTTGAAGAAAATTTCTCCTCGCTGAAAAATATGCGGTGGAAAAGCTGTTGATGGATTTGTTCCAAATGCGTCACTAGATAATTGAAAGTTGGATGCGACATTTCCCCAATTGGGCGTTTGGAAATTATCTTTCAAAATCCGCTCCGAATTCCGACAAATGAGATCGCAACCGGTAAGTAGTACAGCTAGACGGTCGATGTAATCTCTTGCGATTGGTAGCGGTGCACATGGAACTTGAACTGGAATCATCGGAAGCGGAACCAACCCCCGAAGACCGCCTCAGCCAAGTCGCTTCCCTACTGGTGGCCGCCATTGTGCGCATGCGTCCGACATCTCCCTCAATCTCTGGAAATCTCTCGGCTCCTTCCAACACATGCCTTGATGTTGTCTCTGAATCTCTGCTCAATGTCACACGTGGGGAAGTTGAATCGCAATGCTCCCACAAGAGACAACTAACCAGAGGGAATTAGCGATGAAGAGTACGAAGAGTACGAAGAGTGCAGCGGCACTACAGCGTGAATTATGTAATTTGCTATTGATGAAGGCGGTCCAGCTAAAGAAGCGATACGAGCAGCTCTTTGGTGAGCCATGCCGCTCCTGCAACAAGACATACCTGGTGCGCCGGATCGCATGGCGACTGCAGGCCAATGCGGAAGGCGGACTGTCCGAGCGAGCCAAGCGGCGCATCGAAGAATTGGCGGATGATGCCGAGATACGTCTCACGCCGCCGAAGAATACTAGATCGAAAGTGTCCACAGTTGGGACTAAGTCTCCGGGCCTTTCTACTGGACGAGACAAGCGACTGCCAGCGCCCGGAAACTGCATCCAACGGGTCTACAAGGACCGCATCATCCAAGTGATCGTTCTAGCTGATGGCTTTGAATTCGATGGCAAGAAGTATAAGTCGCTATCAGCGATTGCCAAGAGTATTACCGGCTCCCATGTAAACGGATTCCACTTCTTCCACCTCGGAGACGCCAAATGATCAAGTCAACAAACAAGACTCCCACGGTAACCAGCAAGCCTGCAATCCGCTGTGCTATCTACACTCGCAAATCCTGTGAAGAGGGACTGGAGCTAGAATTCAATTCGCTGCACGCACAACGGGAATCAGCCGAAGCCTTCATCAAGAGCCAACAAAATGAGGGATGGACCTGCAATCCAGAACAGTACGATGACGGTGGATTCTCCGGAGGTAGTCTAGATCGACCAGCGTTGAATCGGTTGCTTGCAGACATAGAATCCGGCAAAGTCGACTGCGTGGTTGTATACAAAGTGGATCGACTAAGCCGGTCTTTAATGGACTTCTCCAGAATCATGGAGACATTCGATAAGTTCAACGCTTCTTTTGTATCGGTGACGCAGCAGTTCAATACAACCCATTCCATGGGACGCCTGACGCTCAACATCTTACTATCGTTTGCGCAGTTTGAACGGGAGATCATTGGAGAGCGGATCCGGGATAAAATTGCTGCCCAGCGGCGCAAGGGGAAATGGGCTGGTGGTCATCCAGTTCTTGGCTACGATGTGGATCGATCGACCCCCAACTCGAAACTAGTCATCAACGCCAGCGAGGCAACGCAAGTTCGAGCGATTTACGAATCGTATCTTACGCTGAAGTCGCTAACTCCGGTGGTAAAGGAACTTGCATCGCGCGGTTGGCTGAATAAATCTTGGATTACTAAAAGCGGAATCAAGCGCGGCGGTTGTCCGTTCGATAAAGCGTCCCTGCATATGCTCCTCACCAATCCAATCTATGCTGGTAAGATCAAACACAAGGAGCTAGTATTCGAAGGTGAGCATGAAGCCATCGTGGACAGTACGACATTCGACGCCGTCCAGAAGCTGCTAAAATCGCACAGTCGCGGCAAGGGAAATGGCGTCAATAATAAATACGGCGCCCTGCTCAAAGGCCTGCTCTACTGTGGCGCCTGCAACAAAGCCATGGTCCACACGATGTCTAGTCGGGGAAGCAAACGATACCGATATTATACTTGCCTCAAGGCGATCAAGTGTGGCTGGGATACTTGTCCGTCGAAAGCACTTCCTGCAGCGGAATTGGAATCCGCAGTCGTCGACCAGATTCGATGCATTTCCACAGACGATGGTCTAATGCAGGAAGTACTACGCCAATCCCGCAAGACGGTTGGAACCGGTCTCAAGGAACTACAGCAACAACAAAAGCAATACGAAAAGCAACTTGCTCGCGATCATGCCGAGATCAAACGTATTGCAGCCATGGCGAAACCCAACGAAGCAACGCTAGCTCGCCTTGCGGAATTAAATGAACGAACGGCAACATCGGAATTGGAGCTCCACCAGTTACACATTCGCATTAGCCAGTTAGCTTCATCGGAACTAGCGGACGCAGAGATAAGAGCAGCGTTCAACGACTTTGACACCCTGTGGAAATCCGTGTCGCAGCGCGAGCAGCTCAAACTCATGGATGTGCTTGTTGAGCGGGTGGAATACGATCCACACGATGTGGCGATCTCAGTATCTTTCCATCGATCTGGTATTAAGACTCTGGCCGCTAAAGCTGATGAGGTGCTCGCATGATCAAAGTAAAACGCAAAGTCGCATTCCAAGGCGAAGCTCACAAGCGTCGAGATGCCGCCAAAGTTAAACGGGAGAAGCTTGCTCAATCCGGTCGCACTCCAAGAATCTCCAAGTTAGTGGCATTGGCCTGTGGGATGCAATCGATGATCGATTCAGGCCAAGTAGAAACGTACCAGCAGCTTGCAGAACTCGGCAGAATCAGTCAGCCGAGGATGACGCAGATTATGAGCTTGCTGAACTTGGCGCCGGATATTCAGGAGGAGCTGCTTTACTTGCCGGAAGTGGTCCAGGGGAAAGCGCAGATCCATGAGCGGTTGCTTAGGCCGCTGACTAGGGAGCTGGACTGGCGGGTGCAGAGGAGGATGTGGGCGAGGATTAGGAAACGGCAATGAATTGATAGGCCTCAGGCAAGTTGGAAACGAGGTTGTTACAATTGCGATCGTCCAGAATCGCAGTGTGAGCACAATCCATGTCTGATGTTACCCGTATCCTGTCGCAGATTGAATCTGGTGATCCGAAAGCGGCGGAGCAGTTGTTGCCGCTAGTTTATGAGGAACTTAGGAAGTTGGCAGCGGCGAAACTAACTCAAGAGGCTCCCGGTCAATCTCTGCAACCGACGCTCTTGGTGCATGACGCTTATGTCCGCCTGGTCGATGTCGACGCGCATCCACAATGGAAAAGCCGGGGGCATTTCTTTGGCGCTGCCGCCGAGGCGATGCGGCGTATCCTCGTAGAACATGCACGACGCAAGCGAAGCGAGAAACATGGTGGCAAAATGCAACGTGTCGATCTCGACGTGATTCACCCCGAGCTTCCAACCCGCGACGATGAGCTGATTGCTCTCGATGAAGCGTTAAGCCGGCTCGACGAAAAATGGCCTGAAAAAGCCAAATTAGTTAAGCTGCGGTACTTTGCGGGCTTTACCATTCCAGAGGCTGCCGATGCCTTAGGAATTTCGCAGGCCACGGCCGAACGCTATTGGAGTTTCTGCAAAACCTGGTTGCTTACCGAGCTAAAAAACAAATCCTGAAATTGGTTGAGGGGTTTTGACGTCGGTTTTCGCACTGTTATGCATAGGCCCCTTTCAACACAGGATTCCAAACATGGACCAAGACAACGCCAATCATCTCGAAACCATCTTCTTCGCTGCCTTGGATATCCATGATCCGGAAGCTCGGGGCAGCTATCTTACCGAGAATTGCGGCCAGGACGCTGAACTCAGACAACGCGTCGAACAGATGCTCGCGATTCAGTCAAAAGTAGGCAGCTTCATGGAAAACCCGCCTGTCTCCTTCGATGGCACCATCGAGCTCGACAAGAAAATCCTCGACGCAGGCCTCACCGCTGGGCTGAGAGCAGATCAAGCGGTCGTCATCGGCTCTGCGAATCACAGCGTGCTCAAATCTCTGAGCCGAACGCTCAATGAAATGCCACGAGTCATGCTGCGCGATCCCAAGGAAGTCGGTATCGATCCGATTGTTCGACCTCGCTCCAAAGAAATTCCGGCTGACCATTCAGATAGTCGGTATCGACTTGATGGCGAAATCGCCCGCGGTGGCATGGGCGCCATTATCAAAGGACGTGACATCGATCTGGGTCGAGATCTGGCGATCAAAGTGTTGTTAGATTCCCACAAGGACAAGCCTGAGGTCGTACAGCGATTTATCGAGGAAGCTCAAATCGGTGGCCAACTGCAACATCCTGGGATCGTACCCGTCTATGAACTCGGCCAGTTCGGCGATCAACGACCCTTCTTCAGCATGAAGCTAGTCAAGGGGCAAACTCTAGCGCAAGTGCTTGGTGCGAGGAAGCATCTGTCTGAAGACCGCGCCAAGTACTTGGGCATCTTCGAGCAGATCTGCCAAACGATGGCTTATGCACATAGTCGGGGTGTGATCCATCGCGATTTGAAACCGGCC
>JANLUJ010001070.1:0-4517 GCA_031363425.1 Pirellula sp. | reverse complement strand
CCGTCAAAGGCTACGAGAACATTGGCTGGTTTTATGTCAGAATGAATTAACCCGTTGCGATGCGCATAGGAGAGTGCATCAGCTAATTGCGATCCGATCCAGCAAATTGAGTCGACATAGTCGCATTGACTCAAGTTTTGCGAGGCAGGTGAATGGCCAGGTGCATTCGCAAGTCCAGCACTCGAATGCCGTATGTCGTCGTCGCTTGAAACTGCTTCTACCGTCTTGACGATGGTTTCGATCTGACCTTGTCGTTGTTGGATGGTGCTTAAAAGTGCGCCGCCCCCATCAAAACTCTTTCGCTTGGACCTGGACCACCAATTGCTCTTATCAATAGTGGCTGATCTCGGTGTGTCGTGTAACAAGTCAGCCAACGTAGTGTTGCCAAGAAAGGGCATGCAGATCGCGTAGACATCATGAAAGCAGTGCGTTGAGTAAATTGGCACTATAGCTGAATGCTGGAGTGTCGCCAGCCAATGCGACTCATGCGTTTCACGGAAGGTCAACTTCAACGCAACCAATCGGCCAGCCAGACCATGCTGGCGAGCCAAATACACTTTCGCAAATGCGCCAACGCCAAGAATCCCCAGCAGTTCAAACTCATCCCACATTTCGCCCACGCTGGGTAACGACTCGATGGACCATTCGTGCGAATTTTTCCATGACGTCTTCTCAACAGTCTTCCGGAGGCGTTGCTCTTCAAATCGAAGTCTTTCAAGTTCTTCGTCGGAAAACGACTCGTTTGGAAACTCGACGAGGCAGTCTGGGACAGAAACTGGATGTCCGGCTCGCCAACGATGTTCCATCCATACTCTGAGCATTTCAATCAGTATGCTAAAGCGTTCGCGATCAAGGCCACCAACTGCTGACTTGTCTGGAGCCATTTTCTTAAGATCGATGGCGAGCACCCCTTTGGTGGCCACCTCCTCCTCGAGAGCATCGACGAACTCATCGAGGTTCAACATGGATCCTGTTCTCCCAAATTCAGCAGCGCTGATTCCATCAATTGCTTGCGAAAAGACTGCAAAATACGTTCAACCGTTCGTTTGCTTCGATTTTCACGTTCCGCAATTGCTTGCACCTCGAGTCCATCGATTCTTTGCCGAATGATCGCGCGATGACTGGGCGGCTGTTTTTGAATCATTTCATCGACCGACATGCAAAGTATGCTTTTCGCTTCTTCAGCATTGTGTTGGTCTATTTGCTCGTGTCCCGCAGACAAGGGGCGCGTCTTGCGGATGTCCCTTTTGCCAGATCGATGAAATGCACCTCGGGCGCGAACTTTGTTGAGCGCCATTACCAGCAGCAATTTCCAAAGCTCATCCCCTTCGGGCGCTTCGTATTGCCCCTTGGCCGCGCGACGGAAAAACGTCCGGAAAACGGACTGGACAATGTCTTCTGGATCGAACCGCGGAGCCAATTCCATTGGAGTATTTTTGCTCGCCAATCGTATAAGCCGATCCGCGTATCGATAATACAACTGAAGCGCTGCATCTTCATCACCCAAACGAATTCGGTCGAGCAGTGCAACGTCGCTGCCTTGAGAAGATTGGTCGTCTGGCATAGCTAAATGGGGCCGTACTTTGGAAAAACAAAGCTGGGGAGATCGGCGTACTAGCGGTCGCTCTTTTGAGTATGACTGTGCGTTAACTCTTAGTAAAGGGAAAGTCGGTTTCATTTATAGCACCTAGCGTGAAAGTCTAAGTGTCGACTCGACGGTTCCGATCTTGACGGTAGTTCCATCCGTAACGGCTGGAAACGAGGATGGCATCACCTGTGCATTAGCATCCTTTGGGTTAGTCGTTAACCGTATCTTACCTTTCCCCTTAGAATCGGTAGCGATGCTGCCCACCACGATTCCACCCACACTGACCTCGAAACTCGCATTGGGTGTCGCCTTCTCGATCTCCGCTTCGAATTGGCGTTTAGTAACGCCACGCTCGGTCTCTTGTTCAAACTCGGCCGAACGAATAGCGCCCGAAACAACATCAAATTTGGCAGCAAAATGTTGCTCCTGACTTCCAACCACAGGCGGCGAAGCAGCTCCCGTATTGCTTTCGACTTTAGACACTTGCGAAAGTTTCCCCCTCACGATGTCTCCGATGACAAGCTCCATGTCTGGCGACAAAGTGGACAATCCGGTTGGAAGTGGCAAATGCTCCCGATTGTCGTCACCTTGACCGAGGACAATCTGACCTCTGCCCTTGGCGTCGGTCATAAGCTGACCCAAGGCAATATCGTTCAATGAAACGGGAAACGAACTGGACACAGGTGCATTGTCAATACGGATGTTCAGTTCAGTTTCCGCCCCTTCGGTTTCCAATTCGACTCGAACTCGCGTGCCAGAGCTTGCTCCGTTCATCACGGACGATTGCGAAACCAGCAGGCTATTGCCACTAGGCGTCGTTGATTTGGAGTTCAAATCATTGATCAATATCAGAGCATCTAGTGGTGTAACTTGCGAATCATCGTCGACATCATGAAACTGGCGTTGGACAGACGAGGAATCATGACTGCCTCGGTTGAGGTGGTTAATGACGACCAACGCATCAAGCGGCGTCACGCTGCCATCGTCATCAACGTCGTGCGGAAACAGGAAATTGTGCATCGCGTCCGCGGCCATCATGGCCCTTGGTTCCAACGCTTCCGAAACAAGTTTTCGAGTCAAGTTCAGTCTTTTTCGGTTTTTCGTGGCCATGGCTTGGGTCCTAATAGTAGTTGCCGTGATTCCAAATTTTTCGGGAATGGATGTTCCCTACTTAAGAGAGTCGAAAATGTGGTAGGCATCCGCCAAAAACATGAAGCATTTGGAAAAAATCCTCCCCCGGCACGCTCGGGCCGTATTCGGACGTAGTCGGAGAGCGGTCGTGGGCAAACTGAAATGCCAAGCGACCCGGCGAAAACGACAAAGCCGACAAACGTCAAAGTAGTAGGCACATTCCATGTGCCGTTCACCATGAACCACAATAAATGCTTACGAGCGGACGGCACGACGGAGCGTGCCTGCTACTTTTGTCGGCTGTGTCGAAAACACGCGTACCATTAGTACATAGCACCTTTTGACCTTTTTCGTTAAGTCTTGTGGCATACGTTGAACATGGATTGCAGCGCGCCTTGCAATTATAGACTTCACGTCTACAATGATGATTCATTTCGCTTTCTACTGTTAGCTTTCTGGCTTTCTTCCAAGTGCTACGTCAACTAGGTCCCCTTTTGAGCCCGGCCGTGAAAGGATCAGGAAGTGTGCAAGAGCACTCAATCAATGTTGTTTGCGATGTTGCCATTTAGAGGCCTTTCAATGCCTTAATTTGACGCGACGAGGGCAACGTCACTCTCGGCGAGAGTGACGTAAAGTAGGGTCGCAAATCAGAGGTGCGGCTTAGACCCGCAAAGTTTGCTTGCCACGGACGATCTCATTGATCGCTCGCTCCAATTCCGTCGACATCGAGTTCTTGAAATCGAATTCGAAAAGGGATTTGTCGTGACTATTGTCATGACTGCTGGAAAGCGTTCCACGGTGAGTGTCCGTAAACCATTGCTTCAAGGCGTCGTTGCTTATAGGTTCATGGAAGGAATCTCCAGAACGCAAAATATCCTTTTTCGATTCAACCGTAATTGTCGGTCGCACGACAATGTCTGAGCCAGCAATCGGACTTTCTACTCGAAGCAAAGGCATCGCAAAAAAGCTAGCTCCACTCGACGCAGCAACAGACTTTATCGAAATGCCCTGTGCATCTTTGTCTTGGCTGTTCAACGCGAAGCTTTTCGAAGCGGATTGCTTGCCATCCGTGCGACTCGCGCCAGCATCGTACTGATAAACTCGATCCGATCCCGAATCCGCAATCCACACATGGTTCAGATTGGTTGGGTCAACTGCGATTCCAGTCGGCGAAGAATTCGCCACATCAATTGTCCAACTACCCTGCAATCGCCCTGCAGAAGAATATTGAAATACGCGGTCGACGTTCGAAGTATCGTTGACAATCCAAAACAGGGAGCCGTCGGTTACGAGGTCCTTTGGATTGCGATTCGCGCGATCTAAGGCAAACGAAGATGTTGGTCCCACAGTGCCACTTCTACGCGATACTGCACCGGCAAAAAGGTAAACGCGATCGGTCTCGTTATCTACGATCCAAAGGTTTTTCCCTGAAATAGTGATCCCCTCTGGTTTGTCGACCCCATTGACGCTAAACGACCCAATCGATGTCCCCGTCGCACCGTATACGTACACCACTCCATCGCCATCGACGACCCATGTGGTGGAGCCATCGCTACTAGTCGCGATCCCTCGTCCCTTTTCGTTATCTTTGTTGAGTGCCGACTGGCCAATCGAAATTCCTGCGGTGTCATATCGGAACGTTTGCTTGGCCGTTTCATCGACGACAACAAACTGTATGTTCTTCTCGACGGGAGCCACTGCGATCGATACTTGAGCGATGTTGCTCTTAAGTGCCCCATCGCTTGAAACGTATGTGAACACGTCCGTGCCGACGTATCCCACAGTTGACAGATAGGTA
>JANLUJ010001048.1:0-2080 GCA_031363425.1 Pirellula sp. | reverse complement strand
GCAATCGCTGGAAGAGCCAATAGTTTTTTCATTCTCATTCTCCCTTGAACGTTTGCAAAACCACGCAGGACACTAGTATCAGACGGGACGATGCTTTGCGGCTCGCCACTCCGTTGTTGTTCGGTTGGTAGTTTCTTTTCTCCAAGAGTCCGGCTAAACCGCAAAGGGCTGCCAACAAATATGCTCTGGTCGATCCCGTCCATGGACGCCCTCGCATCGCGATTTCCTTTCACGTCTAGTTGCGGCTTTACGTGATTGAATTCTGCGTGCTCGGCGCGACTCGTCCGCTCGAACTCATTTCGAGGGCGTTCTTGACGAGACCGGAGCAACCAGCCCCTGGGTGGAACTGGACTCTTAGTGCTAGGAAACTACTTCCCGACAGGCGACTTAGATCGACTGGTCAAGAAGGATGGACCAGGAAAATTGAACAGGTGGGGTAATTTACATCGGTTGCCCCCTAACGATCTAGGAAGTCTAACGACTGTAACGATTAGTCGATGAATAGAGCAGCAATTCAAGCTCGACGCCTGCTGTCACCCACATAGCGGATACGTTCGCCGAGATACGAATGCAGCCCATGAGCTTGCTGCTAAGGCAACGCAATAAAGAGTTTTCAGTCCATGGAGTTTCATTCCAAGGTGACTGTGCGAAGTCACTCTCGGCATCTCGCGAAGAGTGACTTACCTTCAACACAAACGTCGATCGACGCGACACCAACCACATTAGCCAAGCTGATCGAGCAACTTATCGAAGGCAATTGAAAGTTTTTCGTCTGTATCGTAATTGCCTTGTGCAATCGCTTCCCTCAAGCTCGCGACTTTATCTGCTCGAAAAACTTCGCTGGAAGCGTTCGCGTTGGCGGAGCCTAACGCCTCAGGCGACAGATCTAACTGATCTACCGGCGATTGAATACTAGCTGTGGGAGCGTCAGACGGATTTGGGGCATTGCTGCGCCCAGCGGTTCGTGCGGCGTCAACTCCAGAGACTGAAAAATTGCCTGAAATTTGCATAAGTTGTCTTCTTCCCTGTTTGATAAGGACTCTTGGCCCGATCGAATGATCGGAACTTACATGGACTGCTACCGTGCTGACAAGACGAGAATCATTTTCTCGTGCTCGATCCCTTTTTCCAACGCAGTCCGTGTCGCAGAAAAGACCTTCCGAATCCATCAGGTCAAGGCGACTTTGCGAAGACGCTGCTTTCGAGCGAAAGCATACCTGTTTATCGGATGGCTCATCCAACCAGATCAACGAATCCTATCCTCTTCCTTGTGTAATGAATAGCCAAACAGCAATGCCTAGAGCGATTCTGCTAAATGGTAACAATAGGACCAACGTCCGTCCTAGCAGTTAAGGAACTGGTGTTTCGACTTAACGCAAGTGACGTGCCACAATTCCGACTCCGACTGCCATTTGCAAAACAAATGAATTAGTTGAGCGGCAGCAGCAAAACAAATTGTTGCAATCGTTGATTGCCATCATTAGCAAGCCAGTTTGCAAAGCAAGTGGGATTACAAACACGCAGAACTTTTTGCAAGTAACTTCAAAATCCGTTTTCAAAAAGTCACAATCGCGATTGACCCGAATGGATGGCCGCGTCTATCTTACCGACGTCGAAGCGATGAGCGGCGACCACCAAACGACATCCATCGTCTGTTTAAAAGTAGTCTGATCTTTTACTTACCAATACATCTGAATCCACTTTGTCGGATTTGCGTCGGGTCAGGAAGCAATTGACTTTCCATGACGTACATCTCACCATAGCATCAGCGCACGGATGTGCTTCTGCATGGCGGAATACAACGTGGGTTCATGCGGGCAATGCACACGGATGCTGCCATTGCTCGCTCGAAACACTGCTCCCGGAAATGTAGCTCTTGTCCTCAGCCCCCCTAGGACTCGTTCACTTCCGGGAGCTTTTTTTTTCTCTGGGTAACACCTTCTCGAAACCCGTCTAGGTCGAGTATTTCAGCTTCCTGCCCTTTTCACACGGAAATGGTTGCAATTGAAATCCGGCTCATGTAAAAAGGTTGAATTAATCGTCCGCGGTTCTTCAAAAATTTGACCGCTAATTCTCTTTT
>JANLUJ010001034.1:0-5289 GCA_031363425.1 Pirellula sp. | reverse complement strand
CATGCAAGCATCGTTGGCGTGATCCGCTATCAAGCTTCGTTGGCCAAGGTTGACGCTTCGTGCGAAGTTGATTTAGGACAGTATCTTGCATTTCAAGTGGGTAAAAAAGCACCTCTTCAAATGCGACTGCATGGAATTGTGCCGCTCAATCATCGTATGAAAAGCCGCCAACTCATCGAACTAAACAAAGCCCAGATCCGTCAGTCGCTTGAAGAATACCTTCGCCAGCTGGATAGCAAGCTCTTGATCGATCCCTATTTGGCGGATCTCAAGTCGCAACTTTTGGAGGTGCTCGTGCAAACCATTGGCGACTCTTCGATCGATGATCTGGTCGTCACCGAGGTACGTGAATCGCGAGATGAAGTGAGTTTGGAATTCGTTTCCCACGGCAACGCGAAAATGCCAAGACGACTCGTTGCAACTCTTCGAGACCCTTCTCACGAAGATGCCGAAGCTGAAAATCTAACGGATGCAGATCACGAACATACAGCCGATGAGCCTGGGGATGGTCATGCAGATTCCGAATCGAAGGGGCATGTGCCACCATCGGCTTCGAAAGCAAAAGCTCACGGAGCGTCGCCAAAAAAACCTACCAGTCACGCGAGCGCAACAAAACCAGCCGCAGCTGGCCACGGTACCCCCGCGCCAGCTCATGGCGCTGCAAAAACACCCGCCAAAGATGCGAAAAAAAGCGGACACTAACGGAATATTTCATAATAGCACAACGCGCAAGCTACCGCATCACTAGCTTGCGCGTCGAGCTATTCCATCAACGGAATGCAAATACACAGTGGATGCGTTAATCGCGATTATTGATTGATATACTTGATCAATACCACAACCCACACGGCTGAGAGCAAAGCAATACTACACCAAGCCGAAAAGACCCAAAATCGAGTTGACGGATAATGGTATGCGATTTTGGCCGCTGAACGAGTTTCGTTCTGAATGAACTTCTCTCGTTGGTCTGTATCCTCGAACATGGCGGTTTGGGAGGCTTCAAGCAATCCGAATTGAATCGAAAATTCCAAAACCCCATACAAAATATGTCGACGACCAACGGGATCGATGCCAATTGCTTCAAAGCACCAAAGCTGCTTGCCAAAGCAGCAGTCCGTTTCGTCAACGAGATGAATGCACCGCAAATTTTCAATTCGAGATTGCTCAGGGCAAAACTCTTTCCGAGCTAAGCAACGATGAGCATGCTCAGATGCAGCTTGCCAAATTTGGCGCGAAAATTGGATTTTGTCTGCTTCAGGAGTCATAAGTTCGATTCCTTCGTTACTAAAGGTGCGTCTTCCGCCTTTGACACACAACTAATCTTCATTGACACTTCATTATACGTAGGTGCTCGCCGTAGGTCAGGTCCACTTATCAACTATCTGCAAATTTTTTTGGAATTCGCAGCAAAGTCTCAACTTGGATTCCTCGCTTGCGATACTCTAAAGGCACGTCTTTACTCTGCATACCATTCTGTTGGGTGGTGAACGCAGCTCAATCTAACTTTTCGCAAAGCATGTTTGAACGAAAAAGCCTTAAGTGGCCCATTTTGCTTGCAATTGTGATGATTGTCTTGTTGGTCGGACTGACCATTGGCTGGGTCTTGCTCAACGTTTTTGGGGCCATTACCAGCCAGAAGAGCTCCAACGTTTACTGGGCACTACTTAGCGTAGGGTCCGTCATGTTCTTGTTTGTTTTGGCTGGGGTTGTACTGTACCTCATATGGAGCATTCAGCAAATCAATCTCAATCGCCGTCAAAGCAACTTCATCGATGCGGTGACGCACGAACTAAAAAGCCCAATCGCCTCGCTTAAACTATTCCTGCAAACGCTTGGCAAACGCAATATTGACGAAGACAAAAAACAAGAATTTTATAGCTCAATGCTTGACGATGTCGAACGACTCGATCAATTGATAACACAACTGCTAAATGTTGCCCGTTTGCAACAGAATTCCAGTTCGCAAGAACCTGAAACATGGGTCGCTATCGAATCGATACTTGGCGAGTGTGTTGCAAAACTTGCTTCACAGTACCACGTTCCGCCTGAATTCGTGGTTGTCGAGTCGACCGCTTGCGACGTATGGTCGCGTCAAGTGGATGTCGAAATCGTTGTACGCAACTTGATCGACAATGCGATGAAATACGGTGGTCGGCCACCCGCCATCCGAATCGTTGTCCAATTTGATGAGGCTAAGGATTTGGCCATCATCTCCGTCACCGACAATGGTGCAGGCATTCCGAAGCACCTTAGAAAAAAGATCTTTCGACGATTTTATAGAGCCGGTGACGAATTGGAGCGAACGAAACCAGGCACCGGGCTTGGCTTGTTCCTCGTGCGTTCGGTTGTTCGAAGGCTGAAAGGCTCCATCCGCGTGGCTGATATGCCCAATGACCGTGGTACTCGGTTTGAACTGGTCTTACCAAAAGCAAGACTTCGACCTGTAGACGAACGACCTATTGATGTAAATTCCTAAGCTTTGCTGTTTATCTCTCCAACCATTCAAACAAAATGCGGGCTCGGAAGAATATAATCATTGTCGAAGACGAAAAGCATATTGCCACGATAGTCAAGTACAATCTTGAGGCGGAAGGCTATCGTGTAACGCTGGTCGGCGATGGACCGACTGCTATCCGCTTGATACAGGCGGATCACTACGCATTTGATCTTATGATCCTTGATCTGATGTTGCCGGGAATGAGCGGTTACGCCGTTTGCGAAACGCTTCGCGACGAAAGCATCATGTTGCCTATCCTTATTCTTAGCGCAAGAAGTTTGCCAGAAGATCGAGCTCGAGGATTCGATTGTGGGGCGAATCAATATTTGAATAAGCCGTTTGATTTGGATGAACTGCTCGCACGTGTGAAGAACCTCCTCAAACTCCATCCGAGGCAAAACCAAGCTGCCGTTTCTACCTCGCCAATGAAAGTCTCGGCGATCGCTTTTGGAAAGGCGTCCATCAACTTCGACACTTATGAAGTCCGCGTCGATAATCGCGACGTCAAAATGACGCACAAAGAGCTTCAGTTGCTGCGCTATTTCGTAGAAAATCAAGGCAGGGTCATCAGCCGCCAGGAGTTGCTTTCTGAAGTGTGGGACGTCAACGGCGAAATGCAAACTCGAAGTGTAGACCAGTTCATGCTGCGACTTCGCAAAATCTTTGAAACGGATCCAGCAAGACCAAAGCACTTCCTGACCCTTAGGGATGCTGGTTATCGATTCCTCGCGGAACCCAACGAGGGAACCTCCACAGATACGGAACCCCCTCCACAACCTTCTGAGATCTAATTGAAAATGCCCAACCAACCAGATCCAGATAGAGATAGAGATCGTGCCCGAGTTCGAATCGAACAACTCTGCCAAGAGATTCGCGAGCATGACTATAGCTACTATGTTCAAGCGACTCCCACCGTAACCGATCTTGAATACGATCGAAAACTGAGGGAATTGACCGACCTAGAAAAGGAGTTTCCGGAGCACGCGGCACCCGATAGCCCAACCAAAAGACTGGGGGATAAACCCCTGGAGGGATTGGTTCAAGTTGCGCACCGCGTGCCTATGCTTTCGATCGAAAACACCTATTCGGAACAGGAGCTTCGAGAGTTCTTTGCCAGGACCGAGAAATTGCTTTCAGGCGAAGCAATCGAGTGGGTGGTCGAACTCAAAGTGGATGGCGTTGCGGCCTCGATTCGATACGAAGATGGCTTACTCGTTCAAGCGGTTACGCGCGGCAATGGCGAAGTCGGCGATGATATCACGCATAACGTTCGAACCCTGAGAGGACTACCTCAACGCCTGCTAGGAAAGTCTATTCCGAAAGCCCTCGAGCTTCGCGGCGAAATCTACATGACCAACGCCGACCTTGTCTTGCTTAACCAACAACGAACCAAAGCCGGAGAAACCGAATTCAAAAACACTCGAAACTTAACTGCAGGTTCTATTAAGCTCCTGGACTCCAAGATATGCGCGCAACGCAGGCTGCGATTCTTTTGTCATGGAATCGGATTTTGCGACGGACTCCATGCACGCGACCACATGGATTTTTTGAGGCGAGTTATGGAAATGGGTATCCCTACAACCCCCGACGTTCGATGTTTCGGAGACAAAGAAGCCGCCATCGCTCACTGCAATCGGCTCGTCGAAGAACTTCACTCGCTGGATTTTGAAGTCGATGGGCTGGTCATTAAAGTCAATTCATTGGAGCAACGTGAAACGCTGGGCACTACCTCAAAATGCCCCCGTTGGGTTATCGCATACAAGATAGAAAAGTATGAAGCTGTAACGCAGCTTCTCGATATCACCACACAAATCGGCAAAACCGGAACTGTCACTCCGGTGGCGGAGCTACAGCCAGTCGAACTCGCTGGCACAACTGTGAGCCGCGCGTCCCTGCACAATATCGAAGAAATTGAACGCAAAGACATCCGCATCGGGGATTGGGTCGTCGTGGAAAAAGCCGGAAAGATAATCCCGCATATTGTTCGGGTAGAAAAGCATCGCCGCGAAACCGATTTGCCGGCTTATGTCTTTCCAAAAAAATGCCCAGAATGCAATTCCGAATTGGTCAAAGACCCCCAAGGGGTCTACATCCGATGCGTATCAAAACAATGTCCGGCACAATGGCGACAGCGGCTGCGATACTTTGCGACTCGAGACTGCATGGATATCGAAGGGCTCGGAGACAAGCTCGTGAATCAGCTGGTCGATAGCAACCTCGTTGGTTCCTTCGGCGATCTTTATTCGTTGACGCTCGATAAGCTCATGTCGCTTGATCGTATGGGGAAAAAGTCTGCCGAGAACCTTCTTCAAGGCATCGTATCTAGCAAGAACCGTGGGATGACGCGCGTCCTCAACGCGATCTCGATTCGTCACGTGGGGCAACGCGTTGCGCAGATTCTAACAAGGCGATTCGGAAGTATCGACGCATTGATATCCGCCGACATAGAATCCATCGGCAACACGAATGAGATCGGTCCAGTCATTGCTCAACGCGTCTATGAATATTTCCATAGTGAAGACGGTCTAGAGGCGATCCAACAACTACGGACCGCGGGGGTGTTTCTTGAAGCCTCACCCGATGATGCCGTAGATAACGCCGGGGTATTTGCTGGAAAAACCGTAGTGGTTACCGGCTCTCTGAGCAAATACTCTCGCGATGAAATCGAGCGATTGATCGAACAACGAGGGGGCCGCGCCGCTAGCACCGTTTCCAAGAAAACCGACTTTCTCATTGCGGGTGAATCGGCTGGAAGCAAACTCGAAAAAGCGATCAGCCTAGGCGTTCCGGTC